>JBEIHL010000433.1:0-4264 GCA_040381375.1 Opitutaceae bacterium | reverse complement strand
GCCCGGCGCTCCCAGGGGCGCTGACCTACGGCTTCCGCGCTTCGAGTTTCGTGATCGCCGCGCGATACACGGCCAGCAAGCCGTCGCGCGCGGCGTCGTTGGCGAAGGCGCCGCGGGCTTCGATCAATCGCATCGCGGCCCGCGCTTCGGCAATCAGTTGGTCGACCGCCTCGGGCTGGCACACCGCGCGGCCGGCGAGCGTGACGTACACCGCGCTGGTGTGCGCGAAGAGCGCCTTGCCGAAGAGGTTCGCGCCCGCGCCGGTGAAGGCGGAGCGATCGGTGTAGGGCAGCGAGGCCGGAATGCGCAGGGCCAGCCAGCCGGGCTCGGTCACGGCGAACGTGGTGTCGAGCGTGGCTTCGAAGTGTCCGTCCACCGCCCGCGCGGGCTCGCGGGCCACCACGCGGCCGTTGAACACGACTTCCAGCGCGACGAAGTCGTCCCGGCCGACGCCGCGTCCGCGCAGCCGCACGCTCCCCGCCGCGGGCAGCGCGAGCGTGTCGCCGGCCGTTTTCCCTTCGACTTCAAACTCCAGGAAAGTGCCGTTGGTGATGAAGGTGCGGCCTTCGCTGAGCGCTTGCAGAAAGGAGCGGCTAGATATCGCCCCGTTCCGCGGCACATAGACCCGCGAAAAATCATACATGCCCCAGTCCGTGCCCGTCGAAAATGGGACCCGCAGGCCGGCGTTGAGATAGGGATAGAACACGGTCTCGACCGTTCCCTCAGTGCCGCCGTCGAAGATGTTCTGGGCGTGAAGCAAGCCGTCCGTCCAGTTCGGCACGTCCTCCGTGCCCTGCCGGCCGTGGCACCACACGATCGTGCCCTGCGCCGCGCGTGCCTCGAGGATGGCGCGGCGCATCGGGGTCGAGTCGTCGGGCGGCGCGCCGGGCGTGAAGATCGCGCCGTAGCTCGCCGGTGGGACGAGTCGCGGGAGGTCGAGGAATAGCACGTGGCCGTAACGCAATTCGTCCTGGCCGCTGCGCTTCGTCGAACGCCCACCCTCATGCCGGTGTTCCTCGCCGTTGGCGAACCCCACCGTTGCGTCCGACCAGCGGCGCAGATCGTCGGCCGTGAATTCGTTGCTCACGTAGTGCTGCGTCTCGCCCGCTCGCTCGAGGTGGGAAACATAGACGAGATCGAGTCCGTCGGACTGCGCGGTCGTGCGCAGGTAAGCTTCGGCTTCGTGCCGGTTGCGGAGCAGCGCCCCCGCCATGCCCGGCGCGGAATTCAGCCGCAGGTGCAGGTGGGTGTTGCCACTCACGAACTGGCGGTCCGCAGGATCGTAGAGCCGGCGCAGGATCAGCGTGGCGCGCGGGGCGGGACCGTTTGCCGGAACCACGTGCGTGAGCGTGGTGATCGCGGTTTCAAGACCATGACACGCCTCGATGCGCCACGAGCCGGGAGGCAAGTCAACCGTCGCACCCGCGGGCAGCGAACTCCAGCCCATCGGCCGGCGGAGATGAGCGGGCAGATCCAGCGGCTCGCCTCCGCCCACCGGCGTGATGCGGACCAGGCCGGCCACCGGTTCGCCGTTCGGTCCGATGCGAAGTTCGAGACCGACTGGCACCCGAGTGCCCTTCACGACCGGCACCACCGGACTCGCCTGCGCCAGGAGCCCGGGCGCGAGGGTGGAGGGATGCGCGGTCAGCGATGATGAGGCGGAAAGCGCGATGGCGACCGCCAGCGCAAGGAAATGGCCATGGGCGGAGGCGGGGCGTTGCACGGTGAAATCAAGGCCACGCTGTCGACTTCGGAGGAGATCGACAAGCTCGACTGGAAACTGCGCGAACTGGCGGCACCTTTCGGGCCGAGCGGCGTCTCTTTCTCCCAAGTTCGGCGGCGGTTTGCCTGCTCTGGCTTTTCCGCCGACGTTCCCGTCGTCCATGTCACTGCTCCACTCTCGCTGTTCGTTAAGCCTGCTCTGCGCGCTGGGCGTGCTGGGCGGAATCACGACTGGCTGCAACCGCAGCGGCGCGCACCGGAGTTTCACCACCATCGGCCCCCCGGCGATGCCGCAGGTGAGCGCCACGCCGTCGTACGATTCGCGGACGAAGTCCGAGTCCGAAGTCGTGGCCGCTGCGCTGCAACTCGCGCGGGCAGGCGACCACGCGGGAGCCGCGGCCGAGATTGCAACCCCGCGGGATCCGTTCGACCGGGCCAGGATGGCCGGGCATGTGGCGACGACGCTGGCCGCCCGCGATCCCGGTCTGGCGGCGGCGTTTGCCCGGGCGCTGCCGTGGGGCGGAGCGCAAGCGGCGGCAATCGACGCCGCGGCGCAGGCGTACGCGGCGCGGGAGGAGGAACCGGCGATCGACTGGGCTTTGACCTGGACCGACGTGCACTCGGGTCGCGTCGCGCGGCACGGGGTCGCGCGCGCGCTGGTGGCCCGCGATGCCCGCGACGCGATCGAGCGGATAACGCGGCGGCCCGCGGGCGCAGCGAGGGACGACCTGCTGGTGGCGGCGGCCGGCGCGTGGGCTAGGCGGGATGCGCCGGCGACGCTGACTTGGCTGCGCGCGTGGCCGGAGGACGAGCTCAAGCCGCGGCTGACGTCCGGCATTGGCTTTGAAATCGCGCAGACGCAGCCGGCCCGGGCGGTGGACGTGGCCGACCTCATGCCTGCGGGGCGCAATCGCTGGCTATTGTTGTCGGCGATCGCGCAGACGTGGGTCGCGATCGATGCGAAGGAGGCGCTGGCGTGGGCCGGACAATTGCCGGCCGGTGCCGCGCGCGAGGCGGCACTGGCCGGGGCGGAGACCGGTTTCGGGGTGCCGTTGTCCCGGCGCGGAGTCGCGGCACCGGGGACGCGGGGCGGCAGCTCGCGCACGCGGGGCGGGGCGGGTGCGATCGTGACGAGCTCCGCGACTGACTCCCCGGCCTTCGCCGCGTGGATGTCGACGCAGCCTTCCGGGTTGTCGCCGGACGAGGCGATTCTCGAGTACGTGCGCCAACGCGGAGCCCTCGAGCCCCAGTCTGTCGGCGCGTGGCTCTCCGCGATGCCCGGCGGCACCACGCGCGATCGGGCGATGGAGATCTACGTCCAGAACGCCTTGCCCACGGCACCGGCCGAGGTGGCGCGGTGGCTGCGTCACCTGCCGCGTTCGGAGCGCAGCGAACGAATGATCGAGCAAACCGCCCGACGCTGGCTGCAGACCAGTCCGGATGCGGCCGAGGCCTGGCTGCAGGATCTGCCGCTGCCCGGTTATCTGAAGGATCGGCTGCTGCGCGATGCGGGCCGGTGAGTGAGGTTGCGCTTGGCGTCGGCGCGCATTCGCATGTAGCTGTACGCATGCTCTTCGTTTCTGGTTTTCCGCTGACCGGTGCAGCGGTCGTGCGTCGGCTCGCATTGGCGGTGGTACTCGCCCTCGCGCCGCTGGGCGGGGCGGAGAAGGCGCCCGCCTGGCGCAGCCTCTTTGACGGCCGCACGCTCACCGGGTGGGCGCAGTCCGGTTTCGAGGGCGAAGGCGCGGTGAAAGTCGAGCAGCCGTTTCGCGGCGGCCCGGGCGTGATCATCCTCGAGAAGGGGACGACGCTGTCCGGCGTAACGTGGACGAAGGGCTCCGACCTGCCGCGGATGAACTACGAGGTCGAACTCGAGGCGATGAAGCTCGAGGGCGAGGACTTTTTCTGCGGCCTGACCTTTCCGGTCGGGGCGTCCGCCTGCTCGTTCATCGTCGGCGGCTGGGGCGGAATGGTCGTCGGGCTCTCGAGTGTCGATCACTTCGACGCCTCGGACAACGAGACCTCGACCGGCATGGAATTCAAGGACAACCGCTGGTACCGTATCCGAGTTCGGGTTACGGAAAAGAAGATCGAGGCGTGGATCGACGAAAAGCCGATGGTCGATCTCGAAACCACGGGACGGAAGATCACGCTGCGCTGGGGCGAGATCGACAAGTCGCTCCCGCTGGGCGTGGCCGCGTTCATGACGCGCGCCGCGCTGAAGGAGATCCGGATTCGGCGCCTGTAGCGGTGGGAGCGCGGACGCCCTCGTCCGCCTTGGCTGGCGCAACGTCCACTTCAGATGCGATAGCCGCGCGCGCGAAAGATCCGGGCCCCGATGCGCCGCAGATTCCCGCCGAAAATGAGTTGGCGCTGCGCGAAGGTGAGGTCGGCGTCGAAGACCTTGGCGAGTTCGGTGGCATAGCTGCGCGACGCGCCGTGGCCACCCCAGACGAGCCGCTCCACCCCGAGCTCCCGCACCGCAAGATCGACCGCGCCGGAGTGGGCGTCGGTGCCGGCAAACTCGAGCAGGATGTCGGGG
>JBEIHL010000432.1:0-4265 GCA_040381375.1 Opitutaceae bacterium | reverse complement strand
GTAAGGGTGACCGTGTCGATGCCTTCATTCTGCACGTCGGGATTGGGCAGCAGCGTGATCGCGGTGGACGCTGCGCCGGCGGGAATGGTCACGGTGCCGCCGAGCACCGGGTAGTCGAATCCGTTGATCGCCGAACCACCCACGCCGTACCGGACGATCAGCGCCGTAAGGGTGTCGCCGGTGCGGGTGAACGTAAACTCGCCCGGGCGTGCACCTGACTCGTCGGTGGCCGGCCGGGTGGCGGTCACCGATACGAGGGACGGGGTCGCGGGTGTGAGATCATAGACCTCAACAAGCCCGACCCCGGTCGTATTGCTGACGCCGCTCGTTTGAATGGTGTAACTGCCCGGCGGGAGATCGACCATGACGGCAGAGTCGCGGCTGGTCGGAGCAAAGCTGAATGCACCGGCTTGAGCAAAAGCGGCGCTCAGGACTTCCCGCGGCAGCGCCGCCGCCCCCGCGGGCGTGGCCCAATTGTCGTTGCCGAGAGAGAAGGCCGGCGTACCCGCGGCGTTTGTCACCAGGATCTGCGGATCGGACAGCGACCCGCCGACGCCCAGATCTCCCAGCGTCGGACCAGCCGCGCGAATCAGGAGCCGGCGCGTGCCGGAGCCGGGTGAAATGACGATGCCGGGAATAAGGATGTTGCTGCTGGTCCCGACCTGGGCGCGGGCGGAAAGGTTGACGAGCTTGCCGCCGCCGGCGCTGGCTTCGTAGGCCTCGACGATCGCGACCCCGGTGGTGTCGTTGACGCCGCTGACTTGGACGGTGTAGGACCCGGGAGCGAGCGTCACGAGCAGGGCCGAGTCGCGGGAGTTGGCGCCGAAGGCAAAGGCGCCGACGGAGGAAAACGTGGTCGGCGTGACGGGGGTCGCGCCGCCAAAGGGTGTGCTCCAGTTGTCGTTCTCTGCGATCTTGTTGGGTCCCGAGAACACTTCGAGCCGGGGATCGGCCAGAACCCCCGGAACATTGAACGGCGCTCCGCCGAGCGTGGGGCCGGCGGCCCGCAGCAAGACCGTCTTGGATCCGCCGGGTCCGATCGTGAGGCCCGCGATCAGGATGTTGGTGCCCGTACCGATCTGGGCGCGCGTTGACAGATTGGAGAGGCTGGGCGACTGGGCTCCGAGCGGAATCGAAGCCAGCGCGAGAAACGCAGCGATTAGGGCGCAGACAGGGCGAGGCGGGTTCATGCGGCGCGAGGGTGACGGGATCGTGAGCTCGAAGGGCTGGATGCGGGACCGGGCTAAACCCCTATTGACGACATCAGCCGGGTCAAACTGAAGGAAGAACACGCTTCGGGGGTGGCTGGACCCTTACTGGGTGGCCCCCCGCCTTCGGTCGGAATGCGGACGAGGGCGTCCGCGCTCCCAGGCTACCGCACGGTTCGAAGCTGCACGCTGTCGACGAGCCGGTCCTGCGCAACAATGTCGGTGGCGACGACAATCTTGTCGCCGGGCGCGATCCGGCCCTCCCGGCGCAGGATCGTGAGCGCGTTCTCGATCGTCTCGTTCGGATCGGAGTCGAGCCGCATCAGGTAAGGCTCGACCGCCCGCAGCAGCCGCAGGTGACGCAGCACGTCGACGCTCGGCGTGAACGCGAGGATAGGTGCGTGCGAGGGCCGCAGCAGCGCGAGCCCCTGAGCCATGAAGCCGTGGCGGGTGAACGTGACCAGCTTCGAGCGCGGCAGCTCGTTCGCGAGGACGACGGCCGAGTGCAGCACTTTCATCCGCTCACCGGTGAAGACCGCGGGTGCGCTCCACTCGTCGTCTGCCTCCAGCTCGATGCGGCGCGAGATCGTATCCAGCATCTGCACACATTCGAGCGGGTATTTGCCGATCGTGGTCTCGCCGGAGAGCATCACGCAGTCGGCGAGCTCGAAGACGGCGTTTGCGACGTCCGTGATCTCGGCGCGCGTCGGCACCGGCTGCGAGATCATGGACTCGAGCATATGCGTCGCGACGATGACCGGGCGGCCGCGCGAAAGGCAGGTTCGGACCGCGCGACGCTGGATCACGGGCAGTTCCTCGAACGGACACTCGATGCCGAGATCGCCGCGCGCCACCATCAGCCCGTCGCAGGCGTCGACGATCTCGCCGAGATTTTCGATCGCCGACTGGTCCTCGATCTTGGCGATGATGCGCACCCGGGACTTCCTTTCGGCCAGAAAAGCGCGCAGCAGTTCGATGTCCTTGGCCTGGCGGACGAACGAGAGCGCGAGGAAGTCGATGCCTTCCTCGAGGCCGACGATCGAGTCGCCGCGGTCCTTTTCCGTGAACGACGGCAGGTTCACCTTTACGCCGGGGAGATTGATGTGGCGGCGGGATTTCAATTCGCCGGGGATGAGCACGCGGCAGCGGATGCGGGCGGCGTCCTTCTCGAGTACCTCGAGGCGGAGCAGGCCGTTGTCCACGAGCACGGTGTCGCCGACCTTGATGTCGTTGACGAGGTCCTGGTAGTTGACGTCGACCGATCGGATCTCCTCACCGCCTCCCCCTCGCTCCGTGCTCAGGCCCGGGCGCACGGTGAAGTCGAAAATCTCGCCCACCTTGAGCTCGATCGGCGCGGACACGTCCCCGGTGCGGATCTCCGGTCCCTTGATGTCCATCATGATCGCGACCTCGCGGCCGACTTTGGTACTGACCGCTCGGATACGGCGGATGATGCCGCGCGTCCAATCGTGCTTCGCGTGCGCCATGTTCAACCGGACGATGTCGGTTCCGGCCCGGATCAGCTTCTCCAGCATCTCCTCGCTCTCGGTGGCGGGCCCCAACGTGACGATAATTTTGGTGCGGCGAAACGCGGAGGCGGACATGGCCCCAAGTGGTGCAGGAAGTGCGCCGGGCGTGCAAGCACGGTGGGTGTCAGCAGCGGGGTTCCCGCTGAGGGCGCGGCCTATGCCAGCTCGTAGAAGGGCGTGCTTTCGCCCGGCTCGACGACGGAGAACTCGCACGTCGTCAGCACCCCCCGGATGCCCGCGAACGCGAGTTCGACCGCGGCGCGCGAATTGCAGTCGCGGGAGAGGTGCGTCAGGTAGATTCGGCGCCAGCGCGGGCAGGCCACGGTCGCGAGCAGTTCGCGCGCCGCATGGTTGGAAAGATGGCCGTGCCGGCCCGCGATGCGCTGCTTGGTCGACCACGGGCGGCGGGTGTCGTTCTTGAGCAGGTCGGGACAGTGATTGGCCTCGACGACCACCACTTCACAGTCACGGATGCACTCGTGGACGTTGAGCGGCGCATGCCCGAGGTCCGTCAGCCAGGCCAGCGAGCGCCGCGGCGCAAACAGGTCGCCCTCGGCGCCGTTGGTGAAACGAAACCCGACCGGATCCTGCGCATCGTGCGGGACGGCGAAACTCTCGACGAGCAGGTCGCGAAACACGAACCGCGTGCCGGTCTGGAAAATCTGCCAATCCGGCTTGTGCCCGAGCCCGTTTTGCACCGCGCGGGCGGTGGCGGCATTGGCGAAGAGGCGGATGTGGGGATACTTCTTCAGGCCTTCGACGCCCGCGGCGTGGTCGCCGTGTTCGTGCGTGAGAAAAACCGCGTCGATTCGATCCAGCGTCTCACCCACGGCGGCGAGCATGGCCGCGAGCCGGCGCGCGGAAAAACCGGCGTCGACCAGGACGCGGGTATTTTCCGTCACGAGCAGCGCGGCATTGCCCGAGCTGCCACTGCCGAGGATGCAGAATCGCATGGCCATCTTGCGAGGGCGTTGAAGCGCCGGCAGCGCACGGCGCCAATCCTTTTCCGTGCAAACCTCCAATCATGCCGAGCTGCGAAGAGCCCGAACGTCGCATGGGCTCTGATTTTTCGACAGGATGGACAGGATGGGCGGGATTTGGAGACAGGAGTGAGGCGATCGCACCGCGCCTTCCGGCTTAATCTGAGAGCCATCCTGCAAATCCTGTTTATCCTGTCGTCCCGTTTGAATGGGTTGCGGCCGACGTTTACGGAGGGAGGCATGTCGGCTAATTTCCGTTTCCCGGCGTTTGGAGTTTGGCCGCTGGAATTTTCCTTCCACGCTCGCGGAGCCGGGCATTACGACGGGGTCGTCAACTGGGGGTTCCTGCACAGCGGCTCGTCCTACCGGCGCTGGGTGCGGCGGCGTTACGGCTTGAAGCCCGGGATGCACGTGCTCGACGTGGCGTGCGGCACCGGCCTGGTCGCACTCGAAGCGGCCCGGATCCTCGGTTCGGCGGAGAACATCACGTGCCTCGATCCGAGCGCCGGCATGCTCGAGGAGGCGCGCAAAAAACTGGCCGCGCGCTT
>JBEIHL010000431.1:0-4275 GCA_040381375.1 Opitutaceae bacterium | reverse complement strand
CTGCTCCCGACCCTGTGTGCCGCCGCGGGAGTCACGCTGCCGTCCGACTACCGCGGCGATGGCGAGAACCTGCTCGCAGCATTGTTGGGCCGGACCGTGGCCCGCACGCGGCCGATCTTCTGGGAATGGAGGGGCAGCCCGACCGAGCCCGACGGATGGCCGCGTCTCGCGGTGCGCGACGGCGACTGGAAACTGCTTCTCACCCATGACGGGAAGCGCGTCGCGCTGCACCGCATCCCGACAGATCGCGCGGAGGCGATCGACGTCGCGCCGGACCATCCCGCCGTGGTGAACCGTTTGACCCAACTGGCCCTCGAATGGAAGGCGACGCTCCCGATGGAACCGCCCGCCAGCGGCTTCAGCCCGGCGTTTCCTGCCGGTACGCGCACGACCCCTACGACGAAGAAGTCAGGCAAAAAGGCGCCCGCGTTGTAGGAATGATTTCCTAGCGATCCCGCCGCGCTTCAGGGCGCTTCGTCGGTCGCACTGGGCGCGCCGAGCTCCAGCTCGGCTCGCAGTCGCCATGGGCCGAGCTGAAGCTCGGCGCTCCCAGGGTCGGCATCGTCCACGGGCGAGGAGTGGTTGGTCTTGGGCCGCGACCGTCCGGCGGAGTTCCCGAGGTCGCGGCATAAAGCCGCTCCTACAGCCGGACCGGCGTCCCCTCCGCACGCTGCGGAACGTCGCCTACTGCGCGGCGACGTTCGCGTCCTCGACAATCACACTGTACTTGTAGCCGCCACCGAAGTCGCGGTCGACGGAGAGCACGCCGGTCACGAGCACGAGATCGCCGACCTTGGCGGTGCCGTTCGTGGTGACGGTGAGATCATTCGTCCCTTCGCCACCGGAGCCATCGCGGACGTGCAGCCAGTTTTTGCCGAGAATGCCCGAGTTGTACTTCACGACGCGCGCGCGCACCGCGATGCGTTTGCCGGCGAACTTGGCCTTGCCCTTGATGATCTCCTCGACCGTCTGACCGTTCTCCGCCCGCTTGATGCCGGTGAGGTCCACCGGGCCCGGTCCGCGGGAGGTGGTCGGATGCCCCGGGGGCAGATTGCCGGCGGCCGCCTGCGGCGCTCCCGCACCCCCGGACCCAGGGGACGCGACCGTCGCGCCGTTCACCGTCACGTTGCCGCTGAAGTAAACGACGTCGAAGGTCCGGTTGAGCGCGCGGCTCTGATAATTCGACATCGGCATCCCGCCGGCCACGCTCACGGTGTCACCGACCTTAACATTGAACTGGGGCGCGGCCGCCCAGACCTTCTTCGTTCCGGTGTCGATCAACACGTACGTGTAGGTCGCGGCATTCATCGCCTCGACCACCTTGCCGGCGAGTTCACCCGGCTGCGTAGCCAGTCGCGCGATGGAACGATCGTCCGCCGTCGCCGCGAAACCAGCGGAGGCAACGAGCGCCGCCACGAGACCAACCGCCAGCAGGGAAGTTTTCATACGCAAGAACGGAGCACCAAGTTGCCCCGGATTTCAAGGTTCTCCGCCACCCCGGGTTCCGAGATTCACGACGCCCGCACCCGCCGCCGACGTTTTCTTCTCTGCGTTTCGCCCGATTTATGGCTTGGATTGGTTCACCGCCCCGTGCCTTCAACCCCTTCCCGACCGCGTTCGGTTCAATCCGCGCGTACTTGCCGTTCCGTGCGTCGCTTCCTCCTCGTTTTCGCCGTCTACCTGACTGCGTCGTTGGCGGCAGCCGGAGCCACGCCTCCGAGCGCGCCGAAGAAGACATTACCGTTACCGGGGGAGGTGTTTCTGGTCGCCAGCCGGACGGCCTTTCTCATTCCGGCCGCCGAGCCGGTCGGTTCGCCGCGCAAGCCATGGGTGTGGTACGCACCCACCTTGGAGAGATATCCGGGCGCAGAAGAGCGCTGGATGCTGGACCAATTCCTCGCCGCCGGCATTGCCCTGGCGGGAATCGACGTGGGCGAATCGTTCGGCAACCCCGCCGGCCGGGCCTGGTTCACTGCGCTCTACGAGGAAATGACGCGCCAGCGCGGTTACAGCCCAAAGCCGGTGCTGCTCGGCCGCAGCCGCGGCGGGCTGATGGCGCTGGCGTGGGCGGCGGACCATCCGGACCGCGTCGGCGGCTTCGCCGGCATCTACCCCCTGTGCAATCTCGTGAGCTATCCGGGCCTGGCAAAAGCCGCGGGGGCGTACGGCCTTTCCGCGTCCGAACTGGAATCGCGCTTACCCGCCCACAATCCCGTCGACCGCCTGGCTCCGCTCGCCGCCGCCCGCGTGCCGCTCTTCGCCATCCACGGCGACGTCGATCGCATCGTGCCCCTCGAAGCGAATTCGGGGCTCATGCACACGCGGTACACGGCGCTCGGCGGCACGATGGAATTGATCGTGCCGGCCGGCCAGGGACACTCGATGTGGAGCGGATTTTTCCAGAGCGACGCGCTCGTCGCCTTCGTCAAGGCCAACGCTCGCCGCTGATCCCCGATTTCGCCGGACCCTGATCTTTACCCTTCCCCATGACACCCTGCCTGCCCCGACTGCTCCTCCTGGTGGTCACGCTCCTCCCGGGAAGCGCGGCGCCCGCCGCTTCCGCCCCAACCGCCGCCGCGCCCCACGCCACCGCGGGCGTTTCCGGGCGTATCCAGAACTTGGTCACCGGCCAGTACCTCACCAACGTGCGCGTGGCGGTGCGCGGCACGGACCGCGTCGTGTTCACCGACGACTCCGGCATCTACCGGCTCACCGGGCTTCCGCCGGGCGCGGTCGTGCTCGAGATCTTTTTCACCGGCCTCGATCCGCAGCAGATTACCCTGCAGCTCGCCGCGGGCGAAGGCGCCACGCGTGACGTCGGGCTCACCAGCGTCGCGCGCTACGGGCAGAACGCCGACGCGGTGAAGCTCGACGCCTTCGTCGTCGCCACCTCGCGCGACACCGAAGGCGAGGCGCTCGCGACGAACGAGCAGCGCTTTGCCGCGAACATCAAGAACGTCATCTCGACCGACACCTTCGGCGACATGGCCGAGGGCAACGTGGGCGAGTTCCTGAAATACCTGCCCGGCATCACCGGCGATCACGACGATGCACAGATCAACACGGTCTCGCTCCGCGGCTTCTCGACCAATCTTACGCTCGTGATGGCCGACGGCGCGCAACTGGCCAACGCCAACTTCAACGGCTCGTCGCGCACGTTCCAGTTCTCCCAGCTCGCCATCAACAACGTGTCGCGCATCGAGGTGGCCAAGGTTCCCACGCCGTCGACGCCCGCCGACTCGATGGCCGGCTCGGTGAACATGATCAGCAAGAGCGCGTTCGAGCGCAGCCGCGCCGAACTCCGCTACCGGCTCTACGCCGCCGGCAACGGCGATCACCTCACCCTCGCGAAGCGCCCGCACTCGTACGAACGCCGCCAGCGGAAGGTCATGCCGGGCGTCGATTTCGACTACACGCTGCCCGTGAACAAAAACTTCGGCGTCGTGATCACCGGCAGCCGTTCGCAATCCGCCGGCGAGGAGGACCACTCCACGCTCCTCTACAACGCCGCCGGCACCGCCACGGGCGCGTCGATCAGCCGGCCGTATCTCCAGCAGTACGGCATCAACGACGGCTCGAAGGACATCACGCGCAACTCCGCCAGCCTGAAGGCCGACTGGCGCGTCACGCCCAACTCCGTCCTCTCGTTCAGCGCGATCTTCAACCAGTATCAGGCCTACTGGGGTCACCAGAGCATGGACTTCAACGTCGGCACCAACGGCAACCCCACGATCGCCGCGGCCGCCGGCGGCGTGCCGCTGACCTTCGGCGAGAACTTCGTCTCCGGCGCCACCGGCCGCGGCGTCGTGACGCTCGGCAGCGGCAATTTCCTCACCCGCTACGAGGAGGTGCGTTCGGGCGCGCTCCGCTACCGTTTCGACAATGGCACGTGGCGCATCGACACCAGCCTGAACCTCTCCCACTCGACCAACCGTTTCCGCGGCACCGACGAGGGCAACTTCGCCGGCCTGAACATCACGCTCGTGCCGGTCGTGCGTATTCTGCTTTCGGATATCAACTCGATCCAGCCGCGCTCGATCCGCGCCCTCGACAACAGCGGCCGCGAGGTCGACCTCTACGACATCAACAATTACCGGGTGAACAACGGATCCTCCACCACCCGCGACGTCAGCGACGATCTCCGTTCGCTCGATCTCACGGTGCAGCGCCGGCTCGGATTCCTGCATTTCCCCGCCTCGGTCCAGGCCGGCGGCCTCCACCGCGAGCAGCTCCGCGACAGCCGCCGCACCAGCGAGACGCTCAATTACCAGGGGG
>JBEIHL010000430.1:0-4279 GCA_040381375.1 Opitutaceae bacterium | reverse complement strand
GTCGGACAGGCTTTCCAGCGTGGCGTTGAAAGATTCTTCGAGGTCCGCGACGATGGACCCGATCTGGGATGTGCTATGCGTCTCGATGCTCTTCGCGACGTGCCAGACCAGACGGGCCGGGAGTGCGCGTTCGATACGTTCGCGATCGGAGAGGTAGTGCATTAGGCGACCCTCCTCGTCACGTTCGCGCTAAGGCACGGCAAAGGCTCGGCAGTCACCTCGACACGGGGATCGGTCGCGTATGCCTTGGTCACCGTGAGCGAGACGACCTGAGCATCGTCCGACCAAACAAGGCCGTTGCAGCCGTCCATGATCGACTTCGCGCAGTTGTCCGCATCCGGCTTCCCGGTCGGGAGAACCGCCCCGGATAAAGCGGCATCCCGCTTCCATTGCGCCCACGATTGAGGGACCCGCAGGAAGATGTCCAGCGTGAGCGCAACCGGGCCTTCGTGCGGCGGCGCGCGGCCCATCGCCAGCTTCGCAAGCATCCTCACCTGGTCCTCGTAGGCCCGCGTTTTCGCGGGGGTGTAGTGCCGGCCGTCCTTCGTGGACCGGGCGCGGCCCTTGCCCACCGGAATGCCGGGGATCGTGATCCGGGTGACAGGACGGGGGTTCATGCGGCACCCCCAAAGCCAGACCACTTCGCCTTGATGGCTTCATCAGTCACCTCAGACCACGAGCGGAGCCCATCGACCCAGGGGCCACGGGGCTTGATCTTCTCCCGCATCCGAGCAAGCGCCGCAGCGGCCTCTCGGGCCTCCGCTGCCGACCAGTCTTCCGGCTCGCGGTGTGGATCTTCGCTGCCGGCGGCGGCCACCTTCTCCGCACGGGTGCGCTCCTCGGCCATCCGCTCGACGTGGGCGTCCAAGATCGCCGCCAGTTCCGCCGCGCTCGGAAACCACTTGCAGGACGTCGCGACTTCCGCGAGCCGGTCGTCCGTCCACATGCTCGCCGGATACCGCTTGGCGAAAATCATGGTCATGACCATCAACTTCGCCTTTGCGTCCTCGGCGTTCATGCTCCCGGCGACCGCGAGCGCCAGCGATGCCAGCCACCGCCGTACCACGGGGTCATCCGCCCGCCGGTCCATCTCCTGCGCCAAGGCCGCCGCGTATCGACCGGCTTCGGCCGCATCCCTCGGGTCCACAGATCGGGGGGCGATCCACCCCTTCCGCGTCTCGAACTGGCCGTCAGAACCCATCACCGAAATCGGCGTGTCTGCGATCAGCCGCTTCAAGGTCGGCGACGGCTGCCAGTATCCCACTTGCCCCCCGCTGGGGCTGACCGTGACCGCGTTGACCATGCCTCGTCTCCATCACTCGGCGGCACCAGTTCCGCCACGTCCCCGCCCAATCCGATTTCCGGCCGTTGGCCCCAGGCTTTCCGGTCCAGTAGTCGCGGAACTTGTCCGCTTCGCCGGTCACGATGGGCGGTGGCATCCCGAGTTGTTCGGCCCACTCCCGCCAGTCGTCCGGTAACTGCCATCCGGGGTGGAGGCGAGAGCCTCGGGGATCGTTCCCCGGCTTCGGCACGACCACAGGCGCAGCCGGCCGCACGGGCGCGCTCTCAGATGCGCCAGCATCTGAGATATCTTTCTTCTCTTCTCTCCTCTCCTCTGTGTTCTCGTGCGTTCGCGGCGACGAATTTGCGTTCGTGTGCGTTCGCTCGTCCTGATCTGCGTTCGCTTGCGTTCGGGTGCGCTCGCGCCATGCCTTTGCGCGTTCGGCGGAGCCATCCTCACGGCGGGGCTGGTACTTGGACCAGTTCGTGATCTCCTCGCCATCGAGAACCAAGCCCTGCATTGCCTCCCGAATGGCCCGCATCTCTTCGGCCCGCATGTCAATCGCGGCGCCTTCGGCACGGTCATTCCACCCGGCGATGCTCCCGCGGACGTCGCTCTTGCTGGCCCGGTTGAGCATGACAATCCACACGGCCAGCACGTCGCGGACCTTGCACCCGGCATCCACGGCGACGATCCGCCACTTCGGATCGAGGTGCATGTCGTGGTAGGCGCGATACCAATTCATCAGGCGCGGCCTCGCAACTTCGATTGCCTAACCTCGGCCCTGAGCTGCTGCGCGACGGCGGCGACGAGCCTGATGCGTCTCTTCGTGCGAAGCCCGTGCGGCGCGGCGCGGACCATCCTGCGGAGCCGAGCGACTTCCGCGGCTGCCGCCTCGGTCGTGAAGGTGCGCTTCATGCCGGGCCATCCATCGTCGCGTCACTGAACATGTCCATGGTCTTTTCGCCCACGATAACCCCTTCGGCGGCAGCTTTCACGTTCTTCACGGCCTGCCTGTAATAGCTGGCCTTAAGCTCAACGCCGACGCCACGACGACCGAGCATGACCGGGCTGTAGACCTCCGACCCGACCCCCATGAACGGCGTAAAGCACACCTCTCCGGGGTTGCTGAAAAGCTGGACGCACCGATCGATCACGTCCAACTGCAACGGGTGAACGTGCTTTTCGTCCTCACTGTCGCGCGCCTCCAAATACGGGAGCACGCGGGAGAACCGAATATCGTCCCACATGCAATCGGCGTACTGACGCCATATCCAGTGCGAATATCGGTTTTCGGTCTGCTTTCCTTTCCATCCTCGATACCTCAGAACATCGGACGGGATCTGGCGCTCGCCCGCGTAGTCGAACATCCCATTCGGATGCGTGACCGGGACGGGGTTTTTGCCGGCGCGGCGGAAGCTCAGAAGCATATCACCCGACGCAACGCCGCACGCGATGCTGTCCTCCGTCAGCGATCGATGCGCTAGGTTTTTCTGCATCGTCCGTAGACGCACCTCTAGCGGCTCTTTCCAGATCATGCGGCGGCCTGTGTAGTGCCACCCCTCGCGCTCATGCAGCCGAATGATGTCGCCCGGAAAATCGATGTAGCTATCCACCCCCGAGTTCGATCGCGGCACGTCCATGCAATGTACTGCCGTGACGCGACCCGGCATTGTGATGCGCGCCTTCTCGCGAACCACGAAAGCGTAATGCTCGAAAAACTTATCGTAGTCGTCGCAATTGGACAGGTCGCGCTCGTCGCTGGAATAGTGGTACAGCCCGCCGAACGGAGGCGAGTAGATCGACAGATGCACCGACGCATCGGGAATGGTCTTCATCACCTCGACGCAATCGCCGTTGTACACGGCAAATCGGTCGGTGATCAGTTGGTCGCGCACAGCCATGATGGTATCTCCTCCTTTTTGGTGAACGCCGCCTCTCGCTCGATACCACGCGCCGCGTTCATCTGAGCGACGAGGTTCGAGAACATTTCGTCGGCCTGCTTGGACTTGCGTTGCAGGTTTTCGAGTACGGACTTTTCCCCTTCGGTCGTGACGATATCGACCGTTACGGGTCGCTTCTGACCGAACCGCCAGCATCGGCGCACGGCTTGGTAATACTGCTCGAAGCTATGCGATGGGAAAAACGTTTGGTGATTGCAATGCTGGTAATTCAGCCCCCAGGCGCCGATGCTCGGCTTCGTGATCAGCACACGGAAATCGCCGCGCGCGAACCCGATCAGCTTGCGCTCTTTCGTTTCGTCGCTGTCGGCTCCGCTGACCTGTTCGGCGTCGGGGATCAGCTTTTCCAGCAGGTCCCCCTCGGGATTGAGGTGGCACCACGCGAGCGCTGGCTGCCCTGTGCCATTGACCAGTTCCGCCACGCGCTCGCACCGATCAATGATCGTCCGTCGCCGTTCGTCCCGCTGTTCCTTAAGCCCGTGCGCCGGCAACGCGAAAAGCATCCCTTCCGGCTTGGCGCGGGCGTCCACATGATGTTGACTTTCGATCAACGGCGGCAGGGTGAACTTCGCGTCTTCAAATCCAAGATCGGACGGAGTCCGTACCGCGCGCGCCCAAGAGCACACCCACCGCCAGAACGGCAATTCGGCGTGGCCCTTCAGTCGCCACTTGATGACCTCGCCGCGATGGCGGCCGGTCGCGCTGTTGTTCATGCTGTTGCGGAAGAACTTGTTGAGCATGTCCATATGGCCCAAATAGCCAAGGGCTTCGGACGATGTTCCAAGTTCGATGAAGTCGTTCGGACTGGGCGTCGCGGTCGCCAGAAGGCGGTACTTCATCTTCCGCATGAAGATCGTTATGGCGGATCGTGTCGATCCGCCGAAGTTTTTCAGGATTGAGCTTTCATCGCACACCGCGCCCGCGAAATCGGTCGGGTTGAACAGATGCAGCTTCTCGTAGTTCGTTACCGTGATATTCCGATGCACGGTGCCGTCGCGTGATACCGTCGCGGCGATGCCGAACTTGCGCTAATACT
>JBEIHL010000429.1:0-4285 GCA_040381375.1 Opitutaceae bacterium | reverse complement strand
CGGGTTCTCGCCCGCCGCCAGCGCCGCGTGAGCGGCGAGGGCGACGACAATCAGGGTTCGGGTGCGCATGGGTTCAGAATGAGCGGGTGAACTCGATCGTCCACGTGCGCCCGGCGAGGAGGTTCTGGCTGACGGACGCGTCGTAGCCGAATCCCTCGGACGCGGCAAGCGGCGGCTCTTCGTTGTTAAGGTTGATGAGGCCGAGGCGCACCTGCGTGCGCCGGAGCAACGCCGGCGCCTGGTCGCTGAAGCGGTAGCCGAACGTGGCGTTGAAGCTCAGCGACGGATCGATCACGCGGCGATAGACGGTTTGGCCGGCGGTGAAGAACGGAGCGATGAACGACGGGCGGCCGAGGGACTCATAAATGCCGGCGGTCGTGGTGGCGCCCGCGTCGTGGGTCTTGCCCACGTAGTAGGCGGCGAACGCGGCCGACCACGCGCCCTTCCGCCAGGCGACGTTGGTCGTGCTGCGCCACCGCGCGGCGCCGCCGGCGTAGAGCCCGTCGTTCACGGTGGGCGGCAGATTGGAAGGCGCGAAGGTGGACACGGATTTCTGCAGGTAAGCCCACTCGGAGTTCACGACGATCTGACCGAGCGGCAGCCGCGGGACGACATAGCGCACGCCGAAGTCCCAGCCTTCGTGCTCGCTGGTAGCGATGTTCACGAACGGCCGATCGACCGAGAAGATCTTGCCGGCGACGGCCTGCGGGTTGCCGGGATTGGCGGTGTTGTACGGGACGAAGGCGGTGCGGTCTTCCGGCGTGACCGCGAAACGGACGACATCGGGATCACCCTTGTAGGCCGTCGTGCCGCTGCCGAGGTCGATCGAGGCGACGGGTACGCCGGCGGCGATCTGCGACCGCGTGTAGGCCTGGAGCAGCGCGACGTCACTGGCGCGAATCTGCGCCACGCTGCGCTGGCCGAGGAGATTGGTGCGGCTGATGCGCCATTTGTCGGCGGTGAAGCTGAGGCCCTTGATGAAGGGCACGTCGAGGACCGCGCCATAGGTGCGCCCTTCCGACTCCTGCGCCTTGAGCTTCGGATTGCCGCCGAAGTAGGTGCGCTGCACGTACGGCCCTTCGTTGGTGATGGGATTGCGGTAAGTGTCGATGTCGCCGGCGCCGGCGCTGATCGACCAGCGCGGGCTGGTGAAGAGGGCGGCGAGGCTCGGCGCCATGAAGCCTTCGTTGTACGAACCGCGCAGCATGAGCCACGGCGCCGGCCGCCAGTTCACGCCGTACTTCGGCTTCGTCGTGCTACCGAAATCGCTGTAGCTTTCATAGCGGGCGGAGGCCGTCAGCTCGAGCGTGTGCACAAAGGGCAGGGGGCGATCCGCCGGCACGAGCGGCAGTACGAGTTCCGAATAGAAACTGGTGATCCGGCGATCCCCGAGCACGTCCGGCCGCGGCGGATGCAGGAGAAAGTCGTTGTTGAGCGGATCGAGGCCGGAGGAGGCGGGATTCTCGCCGCTGAAGGGCGGCCGCAGGTCCTTCAAATCCTCGATGCGATACTCGCCGCCCGCGGCGGCCATCAGGTCGCGGCCCCACAGCGACAGCAGCCGGCCCGAGAAGCGGAGGTCACCGCTGGCCAGGTAGCTCGTGGCTTCGCGCGCGTAGATTTCGGAAAACGCGTCCACGACTGCCGACGGATTGGTGTACGGGCGGTCGGCGACCACGGCGCCGTTCTCGACCTTGAAGGTGTATCCGAACGGATTGTACGCCGTTGCGTCGGTGCGCTGGAGGACTTGCCGGAGCTTGCTCTCGCGCACATCCGGGAACGCTTCGTCCACGCCCTTGACCTGATTGTAGAAGCCGGACGTTTCCCACGTCCAGGTCTGACCGAGCCGGCCCTTGAGTCCGCCCGCCAGCCGGATCACGTCCGCGCGCGTGTCGACCGTTTCGGCCGCCAGGCCGGCGAGCGTCATCGCGGTGAAGCTGATGGTGCGCGGCTGACCGGTGACGCGCGCGGTGCCGTCGGCATTGGCGGCGCCGGTGGGATGGTAGAAGCGCGAGCCGTACGGATTGTAGGGATTGTCGATTGCCATCACCGCGAGTTGGTCGGAAGTCGGCGCGTTGAGCGCGAGCGGTTGCCGGCGCATGGTCGAACGCGACTTGTAGTAGCCGAAGTCCGCGAAGGCGGTGATCGTCTTCGTCAGATCGAATTCGCCGGATAGGAACGTATTGCCGCGGCGCACGCGGGGCGACGACATGCCGAATTGGTTCAGATCGAGAAAAAATTCCGGGTTCGCCGCGCGGGTCGGGGCGGCGGTGGAAAGGGCGGGCACGCCATTGACGAGCCGGAAATAATTGCTGGCGGTGCCGGTGCCCACGAGAAAGGTCGGCCAGTAGCCCCGGGCCGAGCGGGCGTCGAACGGTCCGCCCAAGGCGTTGAACGGGGCCGGCACGCGGCTGCTGCTATTGGCGCTCCGGGAAAACTCACGCTCGGTGAGAAAGATCGCATCGCGATAAAGGGCCTCGACCGTGCCGAAGAGCCGGCCACGCCCGCCCGCGAAGCTGGTGCCGAACATGAGCGTGCCGTGGACACTTTCCCCGCCGCCCTCCTCCGGATAGCCGAAACGCACCGAGGTTTCGAGGCCGTTGAACTCGCGCTTGAGCACATAGTTGATCACTCCGCCCACGGCGTCGGACCCGTAGATGGAAGAGGCGCCGTCGCGCAGAACCTCCACGCGCTCGACGCCGCGCGTCGGCAGTTGATTGACGTTCACCGCCTGGGACAGGCCCGCCGTCATCGGGTTGATCGCCATGCGGCGCCCGTTGACGAGGATGAGCGTGGCGGTGGCGCCCATGTTGCGCAGATTGATGTTCGCGTTATCGCCGCGGGCACCGGAGGAGCCTAGCCGCGTCTCATTCTCCGGCAGGTTCACGACCGAAGGCAGGGAAGTGAGCAGGTCGACCGGCAGGACCGCGTTGCGCACGTCCATCGCCGCCTGGTCGATGACCGTGACCGGGGCGATCTTCTCCATATCGGCGCGCCGGATGTTGGAGCCGGTGACGACGAAGTTCTGCAGGGCGACGATTTCTTCCCTTAGCGGCGCGCTCGCCGCGGGCGCCGGACTGGCGGCGGCAAACGCGGATGACAGGGTGCCGAACGAGAGGCCGAGGACGAGCGCGGCGCGCGCGCGAGGCGGGAGGGAGTGAGGGTGCATGCGAGGTGAAGGTGGGCCGAAGGGCTTGGTCGCACAGTCTCCACGCGCCGTGTGGCGGCGCGGCGACTGTAGCGTGACGTTCCTGCAACGACCCACGGCGCCCGCTTTCGCCACATCGTTGCCGGGGCGACGCGCAACCGTAACCCGGAGCGACCAGGATATCGGCGCATCCATGGATTCAGGAACCTCCTCCCACGCGTCCGCCGCGGCGGCGGCCGAAACCGTCAACTACTTCGACTCGCCGCTGGCCGCCCGGCGCTATGCGGCGCACCGGCCCAAGGCGCACGCGCAAGTCCTGGCGGTCCTCCGCCGGGAACTGGAGGGAGTGCTACCCGTGAACCGCGCGGCTGACGTCGGCTGTGGCACCGGGCATTCCTCGGTGGCGTTGCTTCCTTATGCGGGATCGGTGGTGGGCATCGATCCCTCGTCGGAGATGTTGAAGCAGGCAGAACGGCATCCGCGGGTCGAATACCGCAAGGGCTATGCGGAGGCGCTGCCGGTGCGGGCGGGTGAATTTGATTTGGTGAGCGTGAGCTCCGCGTACCACTGGTTTGACCAGGACCGATTCGTCGCTGAAGCCGCGCGCGTCCTCCGGCCGGGTGGCTGGCTCGTACTGTACAAGACCGGCTCGATTGGCTCGATCGCCGACCAGCCGCGGTTCACGACCTGGCGGCGGGAAGTGCTGAAGGTCCGGTATCCCAAGATAGCGCGCCATGGAGAACGGTTGACCCCGGAACTTGCGGCCGCGTGCGGCTTCGCGGAGTTCGCGGGCGAGACCTTCGCCGACGTCCGGCGATATTCCCTAGACGACTACGTGGAAAACCTGCTCACGCACAGCAGCGTGATCCGGGTCGTCGAACGTGGCCTGGAACCGGTCGAGGCCGTGCGCGCCTGGCTGCGCGAGGAACTCAGCGGGTACTTTCCGGGCGGCACCGCGGAGTTCACGCACGAGTCATGGATTCAGGTTTTCCGTCTCGATCCGCAACTCGTGATGAATGCCGCGTGAGCGGCGGGGCGCATCGTGGTCGGGGCGACAGGATTCGAACCTGCGACCTCCTGGTCCCAAACCAGGCGCTCTACCAGGCTAAGCTACACCCCGAACAACGAAGGATGAACCGT
>JBEIHL010000428.1:0-4287 GCA_040381375.1 Opitutaceae bacterium | reverse complement strand
GGGGAATTGACGTACTTCGCTTCCCGCGCCGGATCGTCCGCCGGGGTGAGATCAGTCTGCCGCGCGGTGAACGCCACCACGCGCCCTTGATGGTCGCGAATCGGAATCATCAGCCGCCCGCGGAAGCGCGGACGCAGCGTTCCCGGCGTCACCAACGCATCGTCGTGAATGAAAAACAACCCGCACCGCCGCAGCGCCTCTTCGGAATATTTCCGCCGCAGCAGCACCGCCGCCAGCCCGCCGCCGTGCTCGTCGACCGCGCCGATCTTGAACTCGTCGGCCAGCTCAAGGGCGAACCGCCGTTTCGCTGTCCACAGCGTGCGCATGAAATCGCCCGCGGCCCCCGCGGCCTTGAACGCCTGGTGGTAGTGCTCCGCCGCGGTGTCGTGCAGGTCGAAGAGTTCCTGGCGGAGCGAGCGCTCGGCCGTGGTCGGGCCGCCCGATCCTTCCTCGTATTCGATCGGCACCCCGAAGCGCTTGCCGAGGGCCTCGACCGCTTCGGAAAAGTTGAGCTGCTCGGTGTCGCGCACAAACGTGATCGCGTCGCCGGCCTTCCCGCACCCGAAGCATTTGTAGAAACCCTTGTCCGTATCGACGTGGAAGGACGGGGTCTTCTCGTTGTGGAAGGGACACAGTCCCCTGAGTCGCGAGCCACCCGCGCGCCGCAGCGCCACCACGCGCGACACGACGTCGCCGAGGTTCACGCGCAACTTCAAGTCGCGCACGCAGGAGGGTTTGATGACGGGCATAGGCGGCGGCTGGAAACGGCTCGCCACAGCGGGCACCTTGTGGACGGAGCGCAGGCCAGGCGCTCCCGCCATCCCGCGCGCCAGCCAGGCACGATGGCCGCAACTCAGCGAAGAATGCACTTTCAACCCGTCCACCCCGCTGTCAAGTTCCGCCCCCTTGGCGATTCCCCGGCGGTCAGATTTTGCCGGGTTTGGAGGAAACTCCGTGCGTCGCCAGGCGACCCATCTCCCATGCGCTTTGGTCCCGTCCTCTTCCTCGGCCTCGCGATCCTCGCGCGGGCGGCTCTTGCTGCGGCCCCGGCCGCTTCCGCCGCACCGCCCGCGACGCCGAAGCCCACTCCGGTCAACGAGCCGGTATGGGAGGCGCAGCTCGCCGCCTTCGACGAGCCGACGTACGAGCGACAGGTGGAGCGGCTGATTGCCATATTCGAGCAGACCTCCGGGCGCAAACTCCTGCCCGGGCCGAAACGGAAAGTGGGGCTCAAGATTTATGCCGATTCCGGGCCCGGACTCGCCACGCCGATTCCGCTGGTCAAGGCGGTGATCGCTTCGCTCAAGCGCCGGGGCTTCGAGCATTCGGAAATTTTCCTCGTCGGGCTCAACGCCCTGCGCCTGCGCATGACGGGCTACCTGCCGTCGCTCGTTTCGGGGCAGACGCCGTTCTTCGGCATTCCGGTTTACGTGCTCGAATCCGGCCGTTACTATGACCCCGTGTGGTTCTACGATTCACCGTTGCCGCAGCGCTTCGATCCCATCTTCGCGCAGGAACAGACGAAGGGCGTGTCGCCCACGACGACGAAGGACGAGGACCGCAAGAGCTTCCTCGCGACGCCGCTGTTCCTGGACGCCGACTTTTGGATCAACCTGCCGGTGTACACCGATCATCCGACCCTCGGCATCAACGGCGCACTCGTGAACGCGACGCTTTGGAACGCATCCAACACCGCCCGCTTCTTCCGTTCTCCCGCCAACGCTCCGGCCGCCGTCGCCGAGATGAGCGCCATTCCCGAGTTGCGGCAGACCTGGATGTTTACGCTCGCGAGCCTGCAGCACTATCAGTTCATCGGCGGGCCGTTCTTCAACTCGCTCTACACCGTGTCGGAACCCCTCCTGTGGCTGAGCAACGACCCCGTGATGTTGGACGCCCTCGTCCGTGACCGGATGAACGGTCTGCGCAAGAAGCAGGGCTTTGAACCGGTCGACGAGGAGATCCGAACTTTGGAATTCGCCGAGACGCTCGGCGTCGGCTCCACCAAGACGAAACAGGTGCGGATGATTCCGATCGATTGACCTGGTGGAGCAGCCTTTCTCCAGGCTGCTTTGGATCGGGCGTTATCTGCTCACCGGCGCGTAGCTTCTGACCAGCAGCCGGAGGCCGGGTGATTCGCCCTGGGCTGCTCGCTCCAACTTCCCTCTTGCGGACCTCGCCGCCGCCGGGCCATTTTTCCCCCGCACGCCATGAATTCCTCCGCGTATCTCCCGTTCCTTATCCAGGCGGCCCTTGCCGCCGCCATTACGGGAGGAGTCATCGGTGCGAGCCACCTGCTCGGCCAGCGGTCGCCGAAGAACAAGATCAAGGATTCGGCTTACGAGTGCGGCGTGCCGGCCGAGGGTCTGGTGCACACGCGGTTTTCGGTGAAGTTTTATCTCACCGCGCTGCTCTTCATGCTCTTCGACCTTGAAGTGGTGATTCTGATTCCGTGGACGTTCATCTATCGGGAGTTCCTCGCCAATCACATCGCCATCGTCGGGCCGATCATGTTCTTCCTCGGAGTGCTCATCCTCGGCTTGGTGTACGAGGTGAAGAAGGGCGCGCTGCAGTGGGAAAAGTGACCTGGAGAAGGTAGCGAGGCGCGGGCAGCGAGCATCATGCAATCGCGGCCTTTGGCCATGCTCGCTACTGGCTACCCGCTACTCGCTACTTCCTGAACCATGCGTCTCGACAAGATCATCTCCCGCGGCCGCATCGTTGACCTGAAGAGCCTCGATCTGGAAGGAGCACTCCAGGAACTGCTGGCGGTCTGCGTCGAAAAGTTTCCCGACCTGAAGCCCGAGTCGCTGCTCAAGGGGCTGCTGGCGCGTGAGAGCACGATGACCACGTACCTCGGCTTCGGCGTCGCGCTGCCGCACGTGCGGGTGAAAATGTCGCGCCGCTACATTCTCGCGATCGGCCGCAGCCGGGTCGGCATCCGGCACGACGGCGCGATGGCCGACGATCGCGTGCACCTGATCGTGATGCTGATCGCGGGCGAGAACGCGCGCGACTACCTGCAGGTGCTGGCGTCGCTCGCGCGGCAGGTGAAGGAGAAGGAGCTCGTTGACAACCTCGTCAACGCCCCCGATCTCGACGCGCTCTACGACCGGCTCGTCGGCGGCTTCGGCGGCATGCGGGCGGTCGAGGCGCAGCAGAACCGGGTAAACCGGCTCATGTTTCGCGAGGCCGAGCGGGTGGCGCAGGGCGCGGACTGCGGGGCCATCGTGGTGTTCGGCGACACGTTCATTGGCGGCATCCAGGCCGGTGTCCTGCAGTCGAAGCTCAAGACGATCCTCGTGACGCGCACCGCGCTCGAGACCGCGGACGACGGCCGCGGGTTCACCGAGACGATCCAGGTGCGGTCGTTCTCCAACCAGCGGCTGGCGCAGCTCCGCAGCGCCATGCTGGTCGCGCTCACGCGCGGCGGGGTCACGTTTTCCGACCGCATCTGCTGCGTCGGCGGCATCTCCGGCAGCAATCAGTTCGACACGCTCGTGGTCGTCGACATCGAGCGCGAGTTCCAGACGCTGCTGACGGGCTCGACGGCCGACTTGCTGCCGGCCGACGTGAAACCCGAGGTGCTCGAACGCGTGATCGCGGTGGCGACCGAACTCGGCGTCGAGGGCCGCGAGGGCCGGCCGGTGGGATGTCTGTTTGTCGTCGGCGACGTCGAGAAGGTGGCGAGCCTGTCCAAGCCCCTCGTGCTGAATCCATTTTTTGGCTACAAGGAGGAGGACCGGAACATCCTGAATCCGTTCATGGACGAGACGGTCAAGGAGTTCTCCTCGATCGACGGGGCTTTCATCATTCGCGGCGACGGCGTCGTGGAGTCGGCCGGCAGCCTGATTCAGGCGACCGACAGCACGCATGTCCTGCCAAGCGGCCTCGGCAGCCGGCACGCCGCCGCGGCCGCGATCAGCGTGAAGGCCAATTGCATCTCGATCGTCGTGTCGTCGAGCACCGGCCAGGTCACGCTGTTCCGCCGGGGCGTGATGCTGCCCCTGACGGAAAAGCGGCGCTGAAAGGTGGAGCGGCGTGTCCCCACGCCGCTGGCCTGGGAATGCGGACGAGGACGTCCGCGCTCCCAGGAAATCCAAAACGAACTCAGCGCCCGAGGCCGGGGATGAGACCCTTCATCATCCCACCCATGTCGAACTTCTGGTAATTCGCCGGCGGCGTGAACAGCGAGTCCGGCAGGCTCTCTTTCTTGATCGCCGTGACTTCCATCCGGAAGCGTTCCTTGCCCGCCTTGTCCAGCTCGACGACCCGGAGGGGAAACAGATC
>JBEIHL010000427.1:0-4291 GCA_040381375.1 Opitutaceae bacterium | reverse complement strand
CACCGGCCTGAAGCCGTGGATGGCGGACAACTACGATCTGTCGGTCGAGTACTACACGCAGCAGGGCGGCGTGCTCAGCGCCGGTTTCTTCCTGAAGGAGATCAAGGACTTCTTCGGCAACGAAGTGAAGATCGCCACGGCGGCCGATCTGGCGGCCCTTGACCTCGACCCGCGCTACGTCGGTTGGAACCTCTCGACCAAGTTCAACTCCGGCGATGCGCGCATCCACGGTTTCGAGTTCAACGTCCGGCACTCGCTTCGCCCCTTGGGCGAGTGGGGCCGCATGTTCACCGTATTCGTCAATGCGACGAAACTCCAGTTGAGCGGCAATCCCAACGCCTCGTTCACCAGCTTCGTGCCGGAAACGGCGAACTGGGGCGTGCAGTTCAATTGGAAGCGACTCACTGTGATGCCGCGGTGGAATTACCGGGGCCTCAACAAGCTCCTGCCGCAACCGGCGTGGGGACCGGATGGATACCAGTATATCGAGGAACGGCTCATCCTCGATGTCAGCGTCGCGTACCAGTTGTCCGCCCGGTTTTCCCTCGTGGGCGCCGTTGGCAACGCGACCAATGACGAACTGACGCAGCTCCACTACGGCTCGGCCACGCCGGGCTACGCGCGCAAGTCGCTCTTCAGCGAGTACGGCGCCTCTTATTCGCTCGGCATCAAGGGCCGGTTCTGAACCAGCCCGATGCAATTGGCCTTCAAACTACCGGCGAATGCGAAGGCACTGAAGGGTGGAGCGGCTTGTCCTCAAGCCGCTGCGGATGGATCGGTCGTACGTCAGCCGCTTGGGGACAAGCGGCTCCACCCCTACCGCGTCGTTCCGGCTAAGGCGTCCAGGCCGGAGTATGACTCCGGCTCGATTCGCTCCCTGAATCCGGTGCATAGCGTCAGTCTCTTCGCGGCGGTCGCGGTCCGCCTCGTTATCCTAACGGCGTGGCTGCCTATGTTGCCGGCAGTGGCCGCGAGGGCTGGGGCCGCGGAGATCCGCGCGGGTTTTGCCGACCGCGATATCTCTCCCGCGGTGGGGATGCGCGAGGCGCACGCGGTGGCGCGCCACGTGTTCAAGGTGTTCCTCGATCCCTGCAAGGTGAGGGTGGCCGTTTTCGACGATGGCCAGAAGCGGGTCGCTGTCGTCAGCCTCGACGCGCTGATGGTGCCGCGGGCCGTCGTGCAGCGAGCGCGGGCCGAGATCGAGCGGGTCTGCGGACTGACGCCCGGAGCCGTGATGATCGCCGCCACCCATTCACATTCGTCCGGTCCGGTCGGCATTGTGATGCCGGGACAGTTCGATCACGCGTCGCCGGAAATCCAGCGCCTCGCCTATCAGGAATCGTCCTTGGCCGACCCCGTCTATCTCGAACGGCTGATCCAGGAAACCGTCGAGGCAACCCGGCTCGCGGTCGCGCGCCTGGCGCCCGCGCGGCTGAGCTTCGGTTTCGGACATGATGACCAGGTGGCCTACAACCGCCGCCAGCGAATGAAGAACGGTCAGAGCTGGAGTCATGCCGGTGCGATGAATCCCGAAATCGTCGGCTATGCCGGGCCGACCGACCCGCAAGTCGGCGTCGTTGGGGCGTGGAATCCCGAGGGCCGCTTGCTCGGGGTAATCGTGAATTTCGCGTGTCATGCGACGACCAATCCAGGCGGTATTTCGGCCAACTGGCCTGGCGAAATGGAGCGCACCGTGCAGGGCGCGCTGCGGGCCAACGTGCCGGTCTTGTTTCTCGCGGGCGCCTCGGGTGACGTCACGCAGGTCGACAACCTCAGTCCCTACGTGCGGCCGGATCAGAAGACGTGGATGCAGATCGTGGGCGGCCGGATTGGAGCGGAAGCGGTGAAGGTGCTCTTGAGTTCCCCGCGCGGCGGCGAGGCGGCGGTCGGAATGCGACAGAAGACCTGGACGATCCCGCGGCGGGTGCCCGCCCCCGAGCGGGTCGCGCGCGCCCGCGAGATCGTGGCGGTGGGAAAGCCGGCGCGGGGCGACGTCACGGAATGGACCTTTGCGCGGGAGACTCTGCTGCTCGATGCGCTCATCGTCCGCGAACCGGACGTGGAGGTCGAGGTGCAGGCCTTGCAGGTCGGGCCCGCGCTGTTCGTGAGCAACCCCGCGGAGTATTTCGTGGCGTACGGACTCGAGATCAAACGCGGCAGTCCGTTTCCCTTCACGTTCCCCGTGGCGCTCGCCAACGGCAGCGTTGGCTACGTACCCACCGAGGAGGCCTTCGGGCCGGCCGGCGGCGGCTACGAGACTCGACTTACGTTCTACAGCAATCTCGAGATCACCGCCGGCCGGCAGTTCGCCGAGGCGGGCCTCGAACTGGCGCGCCAACTCACCCCGAGCGCGGCGCCCGAGCATCCGCGGCTGCTTGCGCCCGGCCAACCGTGGCCGTTCGGTCGCGTGGAACCCCAACTCCGATGACCCGTTCGCCCTTCTCCCATCCCGGCCGCTTCGCGGCGATGACCCTTGCCCTGGCTTTCGCCTCCGCGACGCCCGACGTGAGCGCGGCGGCCTCCCGCCCGACCAATGTCGTTTTCATCCTCACCGACAACCAAGGTGCGTGGACGCTCGGTTGCTACGGCAATCCGGACATTCGCACGCCGCACATCGACCGGCTCGCCGCGGAGGGAATTCGCTTCTCGCGGGCGCTCAGCAGCAATCCCGTCTGCTCGCCGACGCGGGCCACATTCCTGACGGGCGTGATGCCGTCGCAGCATGGCATTCACACCCCGTTGAGCCCGGTTTTCATGATGGGACCGCGGGCGTATAATCCGCTGCAGGATTTCACGTCGTTGGGAGAGGTGCTGCGCGACGCCGGTTACGTCTGCGGGCTTAGCGGCAAATGGCACCTGGGCGACAACCTCAATCCGTCCGAGGGTTTTTCGTTCTGGATCACCAAGCCCGAGGGCCACACGCATGAGTTCTACGACCAGCCCGTCATCGAGCACGGCAAGGTGCGTCAGGAAGCTGGATACACGACCGACCTCTGGACACGGAAAGGCGTCGAATTCATCGAACAAAACCGGGAGCGGCCGTTCTTCCTCTACCTCGCGTACAACGGTCCGTACTCGCTGGGCGGCCTGATGCTCAACCCGGCGCGGAATCGTCATGCCGCCCATTACAAGGGCCGGCACTTCGCCAGCTTTCCGGTCGACGCGATGCACCCGTGGCAATTCCACAACAAACAGTTTCACAACCAGCAGGCGGCGATGGAACGCGTCGCGGCGGAGACGAGCGGGGTTGACGACGGCGTCGGGGAGATCATGGCCACGCTGAAGCGACTCGGCCTCGACGAGAACACCCTCGTCGTTTACTCCGCCGACCAGGGTTGGATGGGCGGACAGAATGGCATCTGGGGCATGGGCGATCACACGCGTCCGTTCGGCGCGCATGAACTCATGATGCAGATTCCGCTGATCTTTCGCCAACCGGGCCGAATTCCCGCGGGACAAGTCAACGACCGGCTCGTCAGCAATTACGATTTCCTCCCCTCGGTGCTCACGTACCTCGGTCTGGGCGAACGCATGCCGCGCCAGCATTCCCCCGGCCGCGATTTCTCCGCCGCCCTGCGCGGGCGTCCGCTCGCGTGGGACGACGTGATCTTCTACGAGATGGAGAATACCCGCGCCATTCGCACGGACGACTGGAAGTACGTGGCGCGCTTTCCCGACGGACCGCACGAACTCTACGACATGAAGGCGGACCGGCAGGAGCGGTTTAATCTGTACGGTCAGCCGGGCACCGAGCCGAAGCGCGCGGAACTCGCCCGGCAGTTGGACGCTTTCTTCACGCAATACGCCGATCCGCGCTACGACGTGTGGAAGGGTGGTCGATCCCGGGCTCGATGAATTTAGATAAGAACAAAAACAAACTGTTGCTCACATGAATTTCAGTGTTCGTCTTCCCCTGATGTACGAGTTGATGAAGCCCCTGCGTCTGGTTATATGCGTTGTGATTCTGGTGGTGGCGGCGTGGCCGTCGCGTGCCGCGTCGACCTCCCGCGCCCAGCGTCCGCCCAACATCCTGGTCTTTTTCTGCGACAACCTCGGCTAAGACCTGCTGCCGCCACCAGCCTGGCTCTTGCACTATGAGATGGCAATTGCGACCATCTGGCAGAAGTTTTTTTGCGGGATGGCAGGCTATGCGGAAAAATCCGCAGCGTTGCATCTTGGTAGATATCAGAGCCAGACTCGATGTTAAATGTTCAGGCTCGATATGTTCTATAGCATCAGTGCTGATCACTGTGTCAAAGGTGTGCCCGGGCATGAGGCTGTACACAGGGTT
>JBEIHL010000426.1:0-4293 GCA_040381375.1 Opitutaceae bacterium | reverse complement strand
CGGGGAGCTTCGCGGGCGAAAGGATGGCGAGGAACACCAGCGGTTCCGGGTGCGGGTTGTAGGTCGCGTGCACCGTCCCGGCGGGGATGTGCGCCATCTCGCCCGGACGCAGAATGCGGTACTCGTTGCCGACCCATTGCTCGGCGCGACCGTAGATCACGTAGATGATCTCCTCGCGGTGCGGATGGTAATGGAACGGATGACAGTGCATCGGATCCATGTTGGCGCGGACGAGCAGGAGTTTTTCCGCCGCGACGAGATCGGGCCGGCAGAGCCACTCATTGTTGGTCCAGGCATTGGGCTCGCGCGCGGCGTCGGCGAGCTGGATGAAGCGGCGAGTGTCAGGGGTCATGGGTCCGGAGTTTGACCACGGATTACACGGATGGGATCGATCCGGCCATATCCGTGTTATCCGTGTGATCTGTGGTCAAAAGGTTTGGGCCAGTTAGCCGGGGCTAGCGCTTCTTCGCCGCCGGCGCCTTGAGGCTCTTGAACTTCCGGGTCAGCCCCGTGAGCGATTCCTCGACGCCCATGCGTTCGAGGCTGCTGGCGCCGACGAAGCCGACGCAATCGGTCGCGCCCATGACGCGCGCGGCGTCATCGGGCGTGTTGATCGGACCACCGTGGCAGAGGAAGAAAATGTCCTTCCTGACCTGCGTGGCGGCGGCGATGATGTCCTGGGTGACCTTCATGGTGTGGTCCCAGCTCACGACGGCGCTCTTCACGCCGATGCTGCCGCCGACGGTCGTGCCGACGTGGGCGATGATGGCGTCGGCGCCGGCCTTGGCCATCTCGGCCGCCTCCTCGGGATTGCCGACGTAGACGATCGAGAACAGGTCCATCCGGCGCGCGAGCGCGATCATCTCGTATTCCTTCCTCACCGACATGCCGGTCTCCTCCAGCACCTGTCGGAAGTGGCCGTCGACGATCGTGTGGGTCGGAAAATTGTTCACGCCGGAGAAGCCCATTTCCTTCACCTGACCGAGCCAGTGCCACATGCGGCGGCGCGGGTCGGTGGCGTGGACGCCGCAGATGACGGGCACTTCCTCGACGACCGGCAGCACCTCGTATTCCCCGATCTCCATCGCGATGGCATTGGCGTCACCGTACGCCATCATGCCCGCGGTGGAGCCATGGCCCATCATCCGAAAGCGGCCTGAATTGTAGATGATGATGAGATCAGCGCCGCCTTTCTCGATGAACTTGGCGCTGATGCCCGTGCCGGCACCGGCGGCGATGATGGCGCTGCCCTGGTCCAGGGTGGCCTGCAGGCGGGCGCGCACTTCCTCGCGCGTGTAAGGGTTTCCTTTTCCGGTCCAGGGGTTGGGCATATGCGAGGCGAGAGGCTAGGGGCGATGGGCGAGAGGTGGAGATACTGCGCGGTCGGCTTTCAACGGACGGGCCGGGCGAGTAGGCCGGGCGAGTCGGCCAGAGGGTGCCGCTTGACCTGCGCCGTGGAAAGCCTGCGATTCACACATTCAACCGACGTTTTTGCACCCGCAGCCCGCTGGCGATGAACCCCGAGTGGAAAGAAACGACCATTGACGGTCCACGGACGCGCCGCTGGAGCGTGGATGCGCGGCAGTGTCCCGAGCTGGGGGCGCACCACATCGCCTGGCTGGGCATGGATACGGTGCATGTGCCGTACCGCCGGGTGCGGCTGGCGCCGACGGGCAGCTTCTTTCTCGCCTGCCTGGCCGGCGAGGGCCGGGTTTTACTGGAAGGTCGCTGGCAGCGGGTGACCGCCGGGCAGCTCTGCCTGGCGCCGCCGCGGGTGTTAAACGCGTTTCATGCCGTGCCCGGGAAGCCCTGGGCGTTTGCCTGGCTCCGATACGAGGAGGCGCCGGCGGTGAAACCGCTGGTGGGGGCTGATTCCCCGCTCCGGCTGGCCCACGGAGCGGAGGAACTCGGCCGGATCGTCGCCGGACTCCGCGCCGAGTGGGAGGGTGAGCGCGACGCCGCGTTGGTGCGGCACTGGATCAGCCTCGTGCATGGTTTTGCGCAACGTCTGGCCCGGCCCTGGCGCAGCCAGTCGCGCGTGGCGGAGCTGTGGGAGAGCGTGGCTCGCGATCTGGCGGCGGACTGGAAGCTGACGCGGCTCGCCGCACAGTGTTCGCTGAGCGCCGAGCACTTGCGGCGCATCTGCCGCCGCGAGCTCGGCCGCACGCCGATGGAGCACGTCACCTATATGCGGATACAGCGGGCGCAGGAGCTGCTCGAGGCGAGCGGCGAGAAGCTCGATGCGATCGCGCCGCAGGTCGGCTACCGCAGCGCGATCGTGTTCTCACGGGCGTTCGTGCGCTGCGTGGGAATCACGCCGTCGCAGTACCGCGAGCGGCGGGTGCGCGGCTGAAATGGAGGCGGGGTGCCCTCACCCCGCGCTCACCGTGGGAGGGGCTTTACGCCCCGAACGGCTGCGGTGCACGCGTCGGGTCGGGGCCTAAAGCCCCTCCCACAGTCTTCGGAATTTCCGGGCTTGGGGAAGTGAGCGCGGGGTGAGGGCGTCCTACCTACATCAAGGCCGGTGCCGAAGGCGCCTTACTTCGCCGCCGGTGCCCGCACGTCGCCGACCAGCTTGCGCACGCTGGTGGCGATGGTTTGCTCGACGTCGTCGGCCCAGCGGTGCGCCGGCACGCCGTAGACGTACATCGAGGTGTTACCTTCGTAACCCGAACGGCCGGGGGCGCGCGGCGGCTTGTCCTCGGCGAGCACGCGCGCGGAGGGAATGTAGGCCATCACGTCGTTGGCGTAGCCGGCGACCCACGTGCCGCGGCCGAACTCGCCCTTGAAGCGCAGGGCGTAGTCCACCACGACCTCGCCGCCGAGCGCGATCCAGAGCTGCTTCTCGCCGAGTTGCCACACTTGGACCGGATACGGGTAGTTCCGGGCCAGCGGCTTGCCGGCCTTGACCTCGGCCAGCAGCCGGGCCGACCAGCGCTGGAGGGTGGAGGGCTTTTCCTTCGCGCCCTTCTCCAGCTCCTCCATCGTCGGCGCGTCGCCGAGCTTCAGGTCGGCGAACTGGTGCGCCGTCGCGAGCCGGGGCGTGAGGGGGGCGGGCTTCTGCAGCAGGACCTCCTCGACGGCGGCGGCGAGCATGTGTCCGTAACGTTCCGCTTGATACACCTCGCGGCGCGGCAGCGGATTCTGGTCGGCGCCGCAGCCCATGAAAAACAGGGCGACCGCACCCGGGTGGCTCCGCTCGAGCGCATTCTGCGCGAAGCCGGCATAGTCGCCGGCCCACTGGTAGAAACTGAGCGTGGTGTTGTGGCACGCGTAGCCGAAGACGACCGCCTTGAGCGAGCCGTCGGTGCCGCTGACGCTGAGCACCGGCACGTCGTGGTCGACGGGTCCCTTCAGTTCGCCGTCGGCGATGGCCTTCGGCACGCCGCCTTCGGGATTGTTACGGCGGTTGACCGCGAAGCGCGTGACGCCCTGGCCGGCGGAAATCGTGGCGGGCGCCAGACGACCGAAGGCTTCGCCGACCGCCTTTTCGATCTTCGCCTCGAGTTCGCTCGAGTATTTTTCGATCACGGGCCGCTGGCTGTCGGGCAGCGGATACGCGTCGTAAAGGTGATTCCGCAGCACGGGCGTGCAGTGCGAGTGCGACGCGTGGATCATGATCTGGTCGCGCTTCAGGCCGAAGGCGCGCTGCAGGCGGGCGCTGACATTGTCGTAGACCGACTGGGAGAGGCCGAGCAGGTCGGTGGCCATGACCACGGCGCGGTGACCGCGGGCGTCCTCGAGTGCGAGCACGCGGACGAACAGCGGATGGAGCGTGCCTTCCGCCGGCTTGGTGCGACCGCCGTATCCAGACATCCAGTGCGGCTGAACGGGCGTGATGTCGACGGTGGCGGTGCCCGCTTTCCATCCGCCCGTTTCCGCGGCCGCGGCTCGGGTCAGCGGGAAAATCAGGATGACGGCGCAGGCGATCAGGGCGGGAAGGGCGAACCGGGATGTGTTCATGGCGGGATGGGGATCAGAGTCGCTCCTGACGCCGGTGGGTCGCAAGCGATATTGTCCGCGCGCCGGCCCTGCTGTCGCGCCGTCCCGTTCATCTCCGCTCCGGGGCCTCGATCGGCGTGCTCGGGATGTCCCCCGGCTGGCCCCGCAGGTGAAGGTCGAAAACTGCCGCGCCCGGCGATCGGCCTCTGCATTCCTGAAACCATGACCGAATCCGTTCAGGTGAATCAGCAGGTGCGATCGGCCCTGGTGACGCATCGCGGTGTCGAACCGGGTGGCCTGGGCGAACGGGACCAGCGCGTCGAGGGTGCCGTGCAGGGTAAGGATCGGTGG
>JBEIHL010000425.1:0-4303 GCA_040381375.1 Opitutaceae bacterium | reverse complement strand
GCAGGCGTTGCGCGCTGCCATTGGCGAACACCTGCACGCCGCGGGCCCAGTGCGGGAGAAACGTGAGCGCCTGCTTGTAGTTCACGTTGATGCCCTGCATCCGAACCGTGTCCTGGAGATTGTACTGCGTCACGACCGGGTAGCTGCCGTAAACGTTCGGATCGAGGTTGTAGTCATCGAGAAACTCGGGCGAGGGCGCGAGGATGGTGTTGCCGAAGAAGTTTTCGAAATCGCGGCGGAAGGCGCCGATGGAGATCTGGCCGACGCCCTGCAAGTAGTATTCGAGCCGCGTGTTGAAGGTGCGCGCGCTCCAGGGCTTGATGCCGATGTTGCTGAGCGTGATCTGGTCGCCCGGCTGCGGGTCTTCGGGGTCGGGGAGCGTGACGCCGCCGGCGTACTGGTTGTAGTCGGGCCGGCCGATCGACGTGTAAACGGCGGCGCGGGCGATGAGGTCTTCGCGGACGTTGAAGCTGACATTCAGGCTGGGAAACCACCGCAGGTATTCCTTCTCGGTCTGCGCGCCGCGGTCGATGAAGGTGAGCTGCGAGACGCCGAGGGCGTTGCTGGCGGGAACGATCGGCACGGGCCGGCCGTTGGCGCCGAGCACCGGGCGGCCCTGGGCGTCGCGCTGCACGTTGCGGGACGGATCCGTGAGCGGGCCCTCGGCCTCGATGTTGGTCTGCTCGAGCCGGACTCCGCCCACGACCTTGAGCCGGTTGTTCAGGAACTGCAGGTCGCCGCGCAAGTACGCGGCGGAGACGAGCTCCTCGGCCCGCTTGGAGAGGTTGATGGAGGAGCGGTAGGCGGTGTTGGCGTTGGTCAGCCGCACGTGGCTGGGATTGGCCTGCCAGTAGCCGAACAGGGTTTCGCTGCTGATCCCCTCGATCTTGGGAAACCCATAAGGCGCGACGCGGCTGGAAAAACTCGGATCGATAAACGGGGCGGCGAGGTCGTCACTCGTGGCGGTCAGGGTCGTGCTCGCCACCCCGTCGCGGCCGACAAACGTGTAACCGGGGTTCGTCACGCGCTGGTCGCGGGCGGACTGGCGGAAATCGACGCCGGTCTTGAGCGAAAAGGGAATCCGGCCGGAGAAGTCGCGGCGGAGACTGGCGTAGGCGGTCCGCTTCGTGTCGTCGGTGCCGCGGGTGTTGTCGGTCGCGGCGGTGACGACGTAGCTGGAGAGTGAATACGGATCGACGGGCCGGCCGGCGGCGTCGGTGACGCTGATGGCGCGCGGCCGCAGGTAGAAGATGTCGTCGAACGAGACCGTCACGCCGGTCCGGCGCGAGGTGGTGGTGTCGAAGAAGCCGGACTCGACGGTGCGGTTGCGGTTCCGGGCGCGGGAGTGGGCCAGCCCGGCCTCGGCCTTCCAGACCGGGCCGTCGTGCCGCCAGATCAGCGAAGGCATGTAGGTCCAGTTGGCGCGGTCGGCGCCGGTGGTGACGACCTGGATGCTGCCGGCGCCGGCGGCGCCGCGCGTGGCGGTCGGGCTGAAGTCGCCGGGATTCACGCGGCCGACGTCGAAGGTGAGGGCGTTGTGGTTGATCGAGACGTCGAAGGTCGAGGCCTGAAACGAGAACGAGAAGCGGTCGTTGCGCGTGAGGCGGAAGTCGACGGTGGCGCCGAAGGAGCTGCGCTTCGTATCCTTGCCGCTGTTACGCACCAGGAAGCTGGTCAGGTACGGCCGGTCAAAGCTGGTGTTCGGGAAGGCGGCGCCATTGGTGGCGAGCTGCGTGCCGCGCCAGCCGAGCTGCGCCTGCGGCTCGCCGGAGTACTGGCGGTTGAAACCGGCGGACAGCGTGAAACCGAAATTCCGCGAGACCGGCACGACGTAGGAGAGGTCGGCGCCGGGATGGATCTTGCGGGTCGGATGGCGGGGCGCGGGCGTCTTGCTCCAGTTCTTGGCGTTGTCCCGCATCATCACGTACGTGCTGTAGGTGAACAGCGGCCGGGCGCGCTCGAACGAGCTGCGGGGAACCATGTTGACCGAACCCGCCAGCGCGGTGCCCTGCGACTCCGGTGTGGGCGAAAACGACACCTCGACGCGGGAGAGATTGTTGATCGAGACCTGGTCGAGGCCCACGGCGCGATTGGTGCCACCCGCGCCGCCGCCGACGGCGCTCGCCAGGCTGAAGCCGTCGATCGTGACGGGCACGTAGTCGCCCGGCACACCGTCGATGGAGACCTCGCGGGCGTTGCCGCCGGCGTAGTCGATGTTCACGCCGGGAAGAAACTTGAGGAATTCCGCGACGTTGCCCTCGGCGATGTCGCCGAACTCGTCGCTGGCGACGACGTTCTTCATGTTCGCGGCGTAGCGCTGTTCATTGATCGCGAGCGCGGCGCCGCTCATTTCGCGCGACGTGGCGACGATGAATTCGTCGAGCTTGACCGTGGCTCCTTCCGCGACCGCACCGCGGGTGCCGAAGGGGGCGAGTTCGAAGTCGCGCTGGGCCGTCGCACCGGCGGATACGGACACGGTCGCCGTCGCGGGGGGGAAGCCGGTGAACGAGGCGCGGAGTTGCGCGGGGCCGGCCGGGACATTGAGCAGCCGGTAATAGCCGTCGGCGTCGCTGAACGTTTCCAGCGTCGAGCCCTCCACCGTGATCCGGGCCCGTTCGACGATCGTCCCGGTGGCGGGATTGGTGACGCGACCCTCGATGGAGCCCGCGGCGGCCTGGGCGGCCAGCGGCGCGCCGGCGGCAAGCCAGAGGCCGAGGAGGGCGAGGAGGGGGTGGAGGTGACGAAGCAGGGGTTTGGTCATGAGGTTCGGGTCAGGGAGATTTTGTGGGGCCCTTCTTCTTGCCGCCTTTCTCGCCGGCGCGGGTGGACGCCGCGGAGCCCGCGAAAAAGAGCGAGGCGAGGACGGCAAGACCGCGCAAGCTGAGTCTGCCGGTAATACTCATGAGGGGTTGGGCCTCACGAGACGCGCGGGAGTGCAGGGTCGTCGAGTCAAAAGACCGGAAGGGAAATGGGATCGCGTCGGGCCGTAAAGCCCCTCCCGCAGTGATCAGGGGAGGCGGGCGAGCGCCTCGGAGGCCTGACGATTGTTCGTGTCCCGCTCGAGTGCGGCGCGGTAGGCGGCGCGGGCCTCCTCGGGGCGCTGGCGCCGCTCCTCCAGAATCCCGATGCGGTGCCAGACATTGCTGTGCGACGGGGCCGCGGGCGTCGGCGGTTCCAGGGTGAGGCACTGCTGCAGGCTCGCGAGGCCGCGCTCGAGGTTCTGGCCGCTGATCGATGCGCAGCGGCCGTAGTGATAGAGCGCGGTGTAGTTGCCGGGCTGCCGCGAGAGCACCTCATCGCAGAGCTGGAACGCGCCGGCGTAGTCGCGGGCGTTGAGCCGGACGCCGACGCTGAGCACGGTGGCGAGGTCGGGATCGCGGCGGCGAATTTCCTCCAACTGCGCGGCCGCTTTGGCGCCGCTGCCGAGCGGCCAGGGGGCGCGCTGGTAGAATTGGAAGAGTCCCTCGCGGGCGTCGAGATAGTCGGGATCGAGGGTCAGCGCCTTCTCCATCGCCTCGCGTCCGCGCGTGGCGGCGAGCAGCGACTGGGTGCGCCCGGCGTGCTGCAGCGAGGCTCCGCCGTAGATCCCGAGGTAAACGGCGTTGCGCGGTTCGAGTTCTGCGGCGCGGGCGAGGTGGCGCAGGCCTTCCTCGATTGCCGACAGTTCGTGGCGGATCGTGAGGGTGCGACCGAGGTAGTGATGGGCGGCCGCGTTGTTGGTTTCGGCTCCAACGATGCGGGCAAGGGCCTCGCGCGCCTCGGGATACCGGCGCGCGGTGAAGAGTTCGAGGGCGGCGGCGAGCGAGGCCGGGGCGGGAGAGGGAGCGGGATCGGCCGACCAGGCGGCAGGTCCGGCGAGGAGCGCGCAGACCAGAAGCAGCCAGGTCCTTCCGGGGCGGTGGCGCTGTGCGGCGAGAGGTTGGCGAACCATCGTCACTCGAGGGAGAGCGGAACCTGAAACAGCCGCACGGTGCGGCTGGGCGGGGTTTTCAGGCGGGCGCCGTCGATCCCTTCCCAACCGGCGCCGGCGATCAAGGTCGGTTGCTCGTTGACCAATGTGATCAACGCCAGGTCTGTCAGGTGCGGCTGGTTGGCGGCGAGTACCTTGACGCGGGCGATCGCGGCGAAGCCCGGGGTCAGGGTGAGCTGCAGGACGCGCTGCGGGTCGACGCCGTTCTGCACGGCCACGACGCCGCCGGGAATCGCGACGAGGCCGTCGAGGCCGACCAGCGTCGTCTGGGGCGGCGTGGCGAGGGCGTTGATGCGGCCGGAGTCCACCGCGACGGTGAAAAGGCCGTTGGCG
>JBEIHL010000424.1:0-4303 GCA_040381375.1 Opitutaceae bacterium | reverse complement strand
CCATTCACCCATGATAAAAAGATCCATGGGCGTGGCATCACCAAGGAGGAGGGCGAACGGGAGACTTTGGATGATCATAAGAGGATGTTTGGTTGGAGAATAACTTAGGGAATCAAACTCGCGTAAGAAAAATGGTTGGGACGGAACGCAGTGGCGGGTGACGACGAAAACGTGCAGGAAGCGGCTCTCACCCAAAACGCATCGCCATTTCGAAAGTCAGGGATGGTGTTGCAGGAAGCATGCCTGAATGCCAGGTTACTGAGTTCGAGGGGGCTGGAAATTTCAGCATCGCGCGCTGAGGAATATTCAAGGGGCGAAATTCGAGAAGAGGCGAAATAGGGGTCATCAAAAGTTGGGTGTCAACCCACTTTGTCATACGATGTCGCGAAAAAATTTTGCGAGGGTGGAGGCCAAAAAATCTCGATGAAAAACTCGTTCGTTGAGTCGACCCGAGTCGCTTGCCGAGTCATGCGAGGCGAACATTGAGTGGGGCACAGTTGCGGGGAATAGGGGAACTGGAGTCTACGTTGCGGGCCGGACTTTCTTAGAACTAATTTCCAAAATACTTCCTTGAGATGGCTGCCCGACTAGGACTCGAACCTAGACAAAACGAGTCAGAATCGTTTGTGCTACCATTACACCATCGGGCAATAATCTACTCTGCACTCGGCGAGATATTGGCCGAGGCGGAGACCGAAGAATGAACTAAGTGGCGCGGCGGCGTTGCTGATCGCGGGCGAAGATATGAGTGAGTGGAGCCGGCGATGGGATTCGAACCCGCAACCGCCTGTTTACAAAACAGGTGCTCTACCATTGAGCTACGCCGGCGAAAGCGCGCGTGCCTGCCAAATCAAGACTGGGAAAAAACGCTGACCGACGCAACCTGTGCCGCTCGATCAGCAAAAGTTGGTGGCTCCCCGGGGACTCGAACCCCGAACCAATTGATTAAGAGTCAACTGCTCTACCATTGAGCTAGGAAGCCAAAAAACAAGAGGCCGAAAAGCTCACGAACGCATTCATGATGTCAACTGCGATTTCAGTCGCAGCGGCCCCACGAGCTAGCGGTTTGTCGCTGCGGTTGGAGCCCGCACTTCCTGCCGGGAGGAATTGGAGACCCGGCTCCACTCTGCGGCGTCGGCGACAAGCTTCATGCTCTTCTCTTCAACGGAGCTCTGGAACGCGACGGCGTCGATGCGCCGCACGGTGATTTCGAAATAAACGTGCGACGACAAGGCTTCCTCTGGCTCGCCCGAGCCATCCCGCTTGAACGCCAGGAATCGCGCCGCCTGCGGCGTTGCGTCGTCGGCCGGCAGGCCGGGCGCGGAGTTCTCATCCGCAATGAGCGGTCGGATTGCTGCCAGGCCGGGAATTTCATGATCGAGCCACCCGTTGATCCGGAATCGCGGATCGCCGATGAGATGCGAGGAAACCTCCTCGAGGGTGCCATGGAAACTCGCCGCCGGCGCTTCATCGGGTGGGATCGGGTGCAGCTTCGACAACTCGAGGCGGATAAAATCGCGCACGGGATCGGGGCCGCTCAATCGGGTTCGCGCCTTGAGCCTGACCCGCGCATCTGTATCCGAAGTGAAAATACGATGCAGCGCCACGCCGTCGTCGAGCCTTTCCACGGCGATCTCACGCGCCGCCCCCGCTACCGCCGTTTGCGCAACCTTCATGGTCAGCTTCCGGTCCTGCAGACGCCGGGCGGCGGCCACCGCCATCGACGACGAGCCGAGGGCGATGCGGGCGAGCGCATTCTGATCGGTCAGCGCCTGCACCGCGGCGATCTGCACGCTGCCCGCAGGGTCACCCTCCGCCAAGCGCTCCAGCACGGACTGGTCGCTGATTCCGGGCACGGCAGCTTCTCTAACCGCCGGGTCGGGATGCTTCCACTTAGCACGAAAACGGTCGAAGATGCTCATGGGGGAATCCTGCTGGATTTCTAGGTGATGACACCCAATTGGCACATGGGCAAGGAAGCAGGAGACTCGACCGGCAGATTTGTCGTATTGTCGCTCGAAAATCATCCTCGCTCCACGCGAAACGGAACCCACGTCGGGAGGACGGTGCCCCTCTCACCCGGGAAGCGATCGCAAACTCCAATGGTTCTGCCGACATCTGGCGGATTGAGTTCGCAAGACTGCCGGCGTCCCGCCGGTGGATTCCACCGTCAGTACAACCCGTGGCGTCGGTGGCTCAATCGTAGAACAGACCGCGCGTTTCGAACTCCGCCGGGGTGGCCGCGAGCCACTTGAGGTGCTTGGCCGTCAGCGCACTCGGTGCGATCATCTCTCCTTCTGCCTTGGTTTCACCGGCACGGTCTCGACGGATCAATCCTACGCGTTTGGCTCCGAGGCCCGTTAGCGTGGAGGTGAGTTCTTCCGCTGAGACCACCTCCACGTAAATCGTAACGGTGGTTGATTGGCCTTTCTTTCGCTTTTTCCGCGGAGTGAAGAGTCCGATGCGGGTAGTATTCTTGGGGGAGAGTGACGTAAGGTGAGGATAGTCGGCACCAAAGAGGATACCGGCTCCGGTTTAAAGCAGGCAACTGGCATGCCATCCCGCGGCTCTCGAGCCTCCATCCGGGCAGACTTTTCTGCCCCGGCTCCGGGTCAGCGCGGTCGCATCGCGTCTTCGGCCGTGGCCAGATGCAGCGCGTTGAAAAGCAGCTTGAACGTGCCGTGGGTTTGGCCGCGAAACGCCACTTCGCTGCCCATCAGATGAAGCCGACCCTTCCCGATCGTGGCGGTGGCAACCGTGACGCTATCCTTGAGGTAGCTTTGGCCCCACGCCCAGCCGCTGCGCAGGGGAGCGGCCGAGTCAAACCACGCGATCGGCGTGATGCCTGCGGCGGCGGCATTCTCCGGCAGGCGAAACGTGGCGCTGCGATCAAAGTAAACGTCTGCCCGCTCTGGCATTCCCCACGCCAGCACTTCATTGGCCGCTACGCGCGCGTCCAGTACACTGCCAGGAATGTAGAACTTGTCGTCCGGCAGATTGCGCAGTCGCCCCTCGGAATTGCGTTCCGTCAGGGCACTCTGAATGGGCAGGGCCAAATGATACGCCAGATTCGTGGACGAACCGATGGTGACGATCGTGCCCCCGGCCTCGAGGAACGCCTTCAACGCGGGTACCGAGGCATCCGGGGTAAGCCGTCCGATCCAACCTTCGTATTCCGACGGAAGGTTGCGCGGGCGGCTCGCGGGCGGCGGTCGCACGCCTCGCGACGGGACGGCGCCCGAAACGAGGATGATCGCGTCGTATTTTTCGCGCAGCTTCCCGGCGTCGATCTGCGCAGAGTAAACGACGTCGAAAGGAAATTCGAACTGCTCCAGCAGCCAGCGGGTCCAACCCGAGGGCATCGATCCGCCAAACCGATCCCATAGCGCGATCCGGCCGGGTCTCAGCCGCATCAGTTCCGACCCCTTGGGGGCGGTGGCCAGGGAGCGAACCGAAACGCCGAGGTCCCTGGCGGCAGCAGTGACGATCTCACGCGTGCGCGGTTGATCAGGCACGTAGAGCGCTCCCGGGCCGAACTCCTTCGCTTCCAGCGGCGTTGCCTTCAGCCAGTACGCTTCGACACCGGCCCGCAGCAGCCGATTGGTCAACGTGGCGGTGTCGTTGCTGCGTCGGTCGATCAGGAATCCTGCGACGAGACCCGGACCGTGGGCGATCGTGCGCGGCCGCGGCGCTTGGAGCCGCCCGTACGGCAGCCGCTCGAAGGGACCGTCGAAAGCCGTGAGGATCCGGTCGAACTTGATGCCCATTTGGAACGCGAGCGTCCAGCCGGCTACGTCGTAGGGCCGGTTCGGCGGACCGCCCTCGTACCGGAAGTCGTTCGGGTGATCCTGCGGCTCGAACAGGTCGAGCACGTGGGGTCGAAATGCCTGGGCAGTCTTCACGATGTAGGAGCCGGCTGGATACGACTTACCGTCCACGGTGAAGTCCGCCGAGGCCTGGTGCACTGCGATGCCGGTCTTCAGCAGGGCGTTGATGAACTTCACCGCGGTGGAAAAATCGGGTTGATTCGACGGCAGGATGTAGCCGCGAGGGTCGCGCCACTCCGGTTTGCGCAGGATGTCCCAGTACTTGGCCGCCAATCGCTGGGGCGAGCCGTCCGTAGATTCGCCGGCATCGGGTGAATTCTCGTCGGTGTCGGCGCCGCCCTTGTCGGCGGCGGCTAGCTTTACGATTTCGTTGAGCCGGCCCGGCCGCGTCGTCCAATGGTCCCGGCTGCCGCGCTCGATCGAGTTCATTCCCATGCGGTATATATTATAGAGCAGGACCTCCCGGTTCCGCGATG
>JBEIHL010000423.1:0-4303 GCA_040381375.1 Opitutaceae bacterium | reverse complement strand
GCAGTCGCTGCCGTGGCCCGCAGGCCCAGGCTGGCCAGCGCGAGGCCAGCCCCAACGGTCTTCAGTGCATCACGGCGGGAAACGGAGGTGGGGGAATCCATAAGGCGTCACCGTACCCTGCGCCGCGCCGCATGCAAGTGACGGGTGAGGTCAATCGGCCCCAGCTTTGTGATTCAAAACACGGATACGTTGCTCCCGCGCATCGGGGAAACCAACCCCGGCCATCCCGGGAGATCCGCCTGTCCCCGAAACCATCCGTCATCCATGAGATGACAAATCAGCCGCGCACCGGTGCGAGCAGAGGGACCGGGGCCAGGTTCGTTTCGTTGTCTTTGTCATCTTATGGATGACCAAAGGCGGCGCGCCCGCGGCCTAGGCGGCGGTTTCGCCCAGCCGGATCCGCGGATCCAGCCACAGCAGCAGGAGGTCGCTGATCAGGGTGCCAACCACGCCCAGCAGGCTGAGCAGCATCAGGAGCGACCCGGCGAGGTAGACGTCCTCGGCCACCAGCGCGTCGACCAGGGTCGGACCAACCATCGGCAGGCTCAGCACCATCGCGACAATCGCGCCGCCCGAAACCAGGTGAGGGAACAATCCGCCCACGCTGGAGATGAATGGATTCAGCGCGAGCCGCACCGGGTATTTCAGCAACAGCCGCAGCGGACGCACTCCCTTGGCGCGCGCGGTGGTGACATACGGCTTCTTGAGTTCGTCGAGCAGGTTCGCGCGCATCACGCGGGTCATGCCCGCCGACGCGCCAAACCCGAGGACGAGGACCGGCAGCCAGAGGTGTTTCAACAGGTCGCCAAACTTGGCCCACGTCCATCCGGGCATCGTCGCGTATTCCGGCGAAAACAGGCCCGCGATGTTCAACCCCAGCCAGCTTTTTGCGAGGTACATCACCACGAGCGCGAGCAGGAACGAGGGCACGGACACGCCGAGAAATCCGATGAACGTGAGGATGTAGTCGCCCGGCGAATACTGCCGCACCGCCGAGTAGATTCCGGTCGGCAGCGCAAACAGCCAGGTAAACAGCACCGTCGCCAGCGAGACGATCACGGTCAGCACGATCCGGTCGCCCAGGATTTCGCGCGCGGGTTTCTCGTGCTCCATCGAGAGCCCGAGGTTGCCCTGCAGCAACCCGGCGTCCTGCGGCTGCAAAGTCGTGAACCAGGTGAAACCCATCCAGCGCGCGTACCGTTGCCACATCGGCTCATCGAGCCGGAAATTCCGGCGCAGGTCGGCGGCGAGTTCCCCACTCGACGGCGTTCCCTCCATCTCGAGCCGCGCCACGCGCATCTCCGCAAAGTCGCCCGGCGGCAATTGCACGAGGGTGAACACGATCACCGACACCACCAGCATCGTGGGAACCATCAGCAGCAGCCGCTGCCCGATCAACGGATGACGCAGCGCGACGAGCATGAGCCCCGCACCCACGGCGCCCAGCCCCAGCCAGCGCAGCGCCGAGCCGAACGCGCCCGCGCCTCCCCCGGCCGCCTCGACCGATCGCGGCCAGGGGGTCACCGTCACGATCGCATCCTTCGTCTGGGCAAACGCCGCTCGATCGTCGGCGGGGTTCTCCCAGAAATAAGTTTCGATGCCGGCGTTGGCGGGCGACTGGAAATTGGCCCCGAACAAGGCCGTGCGCGGCACGTTCTTGAAACCTTCCTTCACGATCACAAGTTGCGGCGGCGGAGTCGCGATGCTGATCGTCCACACGTGGTCGGCGGCGATCTCCTGCACCTCGTTGAACCGCGCGATCCGGTCGCGCTCGTTCGTCATCAGGCCGGCCTCGTCGAGCAGTTCCATCGCCCGTCGCAACGGATGATCGCGCGGCGGCTCGATCGCGTTCGGCCGGCTCGCGGCCGGATCGCCGTGCAGCCCGCCGTACTGGTACCACCAGCCGAACCCGGGCGCATAGAACGACTCGAAATAAGTCGGCACGAAGTTGCGCGGTTCGACCAGGGGGTAGAACTCGCTCTCGCCGGTCCAGACGGTGAAGTCGTGCTCGAAGGTGAGCTTCTCCTGCTCGAACAGCCGTCGGGCCCGGGCCCGCAGCAACACGCGCACTCCGACCCGGGCCCAGTCGTCGATGACGAACTGCGCCGGCCCGTCCGTCGTGTAGTCCGTCGTGTTCAACGTGAAGGTCATCCGCGTCCCGTCGGGAAAGGCCCGGAATCCCTCCGGATCGCGCCGCGTCAGTCCGACCTCGTCGAGCAGGCGACTCGCGCCCGCCGGATCGAACGCGGTGAAAGATTTCATCAGCCGGGCATTGTGGTACGGCGAGTCGGGCGGCGGCGCGATCTGCGCGGGTTCGGCCTGGCCGTTGAATTCGGCCTGGATGATGTCGCGCCGGTTGATCGCGATGGACAGCGCCTGCCGAAAGCGCCGGTCGTTCAGGACTTGGTGTTTCCAGCGGGTCTCCGGCCGCTCGGGATCGACCCGGCGATTGAGGTTGGGAAACACGGTGAAGAGCGACTGCGTGCTCGGCTTCCAATGGTACACTTCGTACTGGTGCTGCGCCGCACCGCCCAACAGCAGGATGTGATCGTCATAGCGGATGTGCCGGTCCTGCATGGACAACTCGCCGTTGGCGGCCGCGACGGCGATGAGGTTGTTCGGCCGCAGATCCATCACGAGCCGGTCCAGGTACGGCAGTTGGTTGCCCTCCGTATCCACCGCCCAGTAATACGGATTGCGCACGAAGGTCTGCGGTGCCGTCGGTTTGTACGTGCGCATGACCCAGGGCCAGAGCCGCGGGTGCTCCGGGTTCATGTAGTGCTTCATTTTTTTGTACACCGCGATCGCGCTCGAAAGTTCGAACGCCTCCATCGTCCGGCGGATCACGGCTGCATCGCCGAGCTCCGGATGGAACTTTCGCAGATAGTGAGCCGGCAGGATGTACTCGGTGTGGTCCTCGTAGTTCATTCCCGTGGACGCGAGCCGTTCGAGAAAAAGCGGGTTCGGCTGCGCAAACTCGAACCGCACGCGACTCTCGTCGACCTTGGTCACCCGGCCCTGCGTCGCGCCCGCCCGCAGGAACTTCGGCTGGGCGTTGAAATGCTTCACCTCATGCTCGTACCAATAAAGAATGTCGTCGACCGTCAGCGGCTGCCCGTCGGACCAGCGCATGCCGCGGCGCAGCTCAAACGTGAAGGCGCGGAAGTCGTCCGACACCTCCCAGGCTTTCGCCACGTGGGGCACGATCGGATAACCCTGGGGCGACCAGCGCACGAGATTCGACGCCGACAGCCGCCAGTAAACGGTGCTGAAATCGGCGATCGAGTTGACCATCCGCTGCCAGGTGCCGCCGTAGCGGCCGATGCCGTCGACGCCGCGCATGACGGCCGGATCGGGACCGGTTCGCTCAGCCACCGGCGGCAGGCGTTTCTCGCGCACCAATTCCGCCAACACCGGCGCCTCGCCCCGCGGCCGCCAAGGCTGGGAGCCGGAGTCCTGATAGTCGACCGCCTGGGTGATCACCGGCGGCTGCGCGAGATCGAGCCGTTGCGATGCCGCCCGCGCTTGCTCGACCGCGGCCAGCCGCTCCACCGGCGGCGCCACGGGCGGCACCGTGACGTCCGGCCGGAAAGCCAGACCGAACGCGTAGAGGAGGCCCGTGAAGCCGAACGCGGCGGCGACGAAACCGGCCAGGGAAACCAATACACGCCTTTTCACGATCGGGGACAGGGCCGCAAACAAGGCCGCGCGCCAGGGCAAGGCAACGCTGTTCGACGGGTCGGCGGGCCTGACCAGTCAGCGTGCAATCTTGCCAAAACTCGCCCTGCGGCCGATGGTCGCGCCCTCCCCCATGACCACGCGCATTTCCCGACGCACTGCCCTCCGCTCCCTCGCCGGCGCCACCGCGCTCGTCAGCCTGCCCCGTTCACGCGGCGTGGCCGCCGAAACCGCGGGCAGTGGTGCGATCCGGCAGTCGGTCTGCAAGTGGTGTTATCGCGACATCAAGCTGGATGAGTTCTGCGCGGCGGCGAAAGAGATGGGATTGGAATCCGTCGAGCTGCTGAATCCGGACGAATTTCCCACGCTCAAGAAACACGGGCTCAGTTGCGCGATGGTGAGCAATCCCACCGGCAAGACCCCGCAGGGCGTCGTCGTCGGCGGCATTCCCAAGGCGTGGAACCGGATCGAGCATCACGATACCCTCGTTGCGCTCTACGAGAAGCGGATCGCCGAGGTCGCCGCGGCGGGCTTCGAGAACGTCATCTGCTTCTCCGGCAATCGTGACGGTCTGGCCGACGAAAAGGGAATCGAGCACTGCGCGCTCGGAATCAAACGCATCATG
>JBEIHL010000422.1:0-4306 GCA_040381375.1 Opitutaceae bacterium | reverse complement strand
GGATTCTCACTTATGGGCACGGAACCTGATCGGCTGGCTCTTTTTCGTCCCTGTACCTGCAGGGTGAGGCAGGATATCTGCATGCGGGTCCCGTTGCCTTCATCAGGGCTCTCCAGTGCGCATCAATGGTTAGCTCGATAGCCGAAACCGGTCGGAGCATGGGTGAACGTGTTCACTGGGCTAGAGATTGATTTTGGCGGCGGAGCCGTGAAGCCTCTCGGTTCACGGATGCCCCGCCTGCCCCGATCCCTCCCACGTGTGATCCATGGTCGTAACTTTCGGCTGCGATGGCTGGTTGCCATGGCCGCCGCTTGGAGTGGGTTCGTCAGCGCTACCCAAGCCGCCGAACCCATCGGGCGGCCGTTCGAAATCAGCGGCATCTACCCGCACCTCGCCGTCTTCAATAACGAGCAGGAATGCGGCACCGGCGCCGTCGTCCCGTGGGCGGACCGGCTGTGGGTTATCACCTACGCGCCCCACAAGCCGCGCGGCTCGACCGACAAGCTCTACGAGATCACGCCCGATCTGCAACAGATCATCCGGCCGGAAAGCATCGGGGGCACCCCGGCGACTCGCTTCATCCACCGCGAATCGCAGCAGCTCTTCATCGGACCCTATGCGATCGACGCGCAGCGAAATGTCCGCGTCATCCCGTACGAAAAGATGTTCGGCCGGCCCACCGGCAACGCCCGCCACCTCCAGGACCCGGCCAACAAGGTCTACTACGCCTCGATGGAGGAGGGTCTTTACGAAGTCGACGTGCGCACCCTCGCGGTGACCGAGTTGTTCCGCGACGAACAGCTCAAGGAACCGTTCCGCCGCGCTGGTCTCCCGGGGTATCACGGCAAGGGCCTGTATTCCGGGCAGGGGCTGCTGGTCTATGCCAACAACGGCGAGAATTCCCCGCTCGCGCGGCAGAAGCCCGATATCCCCAGCGGGGCCCTGGCCGAGTGGGATGGCGTATCCGAAAAATGGACGGTCGTGCGCCGCAATCAGTTCACCGAGGTCACGGGACCGGGTGACCTGTCCGGCAATGCCCGACCCGCCACCGATCCGATCTGGAGCATCGGGTGGGATCACCGGTCGCTCATCCTGATGGTGCGCGACACCGGCCGCTGGCACGCGTATCGGCTGCCCAAGGGCAGCCACTCCTACGACGGCGCCCACGGCTGGAACACCGAGTGGCCGCGCATCCGCGACATCGGCGAGAAGGATCTTTTGATGACGATGCACGGCACGTTCTGGCGGTTCCCGCGCACCTTCTCGTCCGCGCAATCGGCGGGCATCGCACCACGCTCGAACTACCTCAAGGTCGTCGGCGATTTCGCCCGTTGGGGCGACCGGCTCGTGCTCGGCTGTGACGACACCGCCCTGAGCGAATTCCTCAATCAGCGTCGGGCAAAGGGCAAACTCGCCGCGCCCGGCCAGTCGCAGTCCAATCTCTGGTTCATCGAACCCGCGCAACTCGACCGCTTCGGTCCCGCCCTCGGCCGCGGCGCGGTCTGGCTCGACGAGGCGGTGCCGCGCGACACGCCCTCGGATGCGTATCTGTTCTCCGGTTACGAGCAGCGTTCGCTGCACCTCGCGCACGATGCGGGCGTCGCCGTGACATTCACCCTCGAGGTGGACCGCGCCGGTGACAACCGGTGGACCACCCTGCGCACGGTCGAAGTCCCGGCGTCGGGCTACGCGTCGACTGCCTTCGCCGCCGACGAGGGCGGCGCGTGGGTTCGCGTGCGCACCGCGCGCGACCTCGGCCGCGCGACGGCGTTTTTCGCGTTTCGGGCCCGCGACGATCGGCCGGTGGCCCCGACGGAGGCCCGTTTCGCCGGCTTGGCGCGGGACGGGGCGGCGCGACCCGCGACCGGTGGACTTCTGCACGCCCGCGGGGCCGGCCGGAAGACCCTGGGCGTGGCCGCGGGCGACCGGTTCTACGAGATGGGTCCCGACATGAAGCTGAGCCGCAGCGAAGAGGCCGGCGCGCTGGCGTGGATGCGGGAGAAAGTCGCGATCCCGGCCGACGCCGTGACCTTCGATGCCGCCTCCGTGATCTACACCGACGAGGCCGGGAAACGTTTCCGCCTGCCGAAAGGTCGCCGCGACTATCCGGCCACCGGGCCCTTCGGCGCCGAGCGCACGGTGCGCGAGGTCTGCACCGAGCGCGACCTGTTGAATTGCGCGGGCACGTTCTTCGAGCTGCCGGCGGAAAACGCCGGCGGGGTCGCGAAGGTGCGGCCGGTCGCGACGCACCGGCGCCGGATCCACGACTTTGCCACCTGGCGCGGTCTGCTGGTCATGACCGGCGTCGAAGCGCAGGCGCCGGCGGACAACCGGCACGTTATCCGCTCCGACGACGGCGAGGCCGCGGTCTGGGTGGGCGCGGTTGACGACTTGTGGAGCTTCGGCAAGCCGGTGGGCGAGGGTGGCCCCTGGCATGAAACCCAAGTTCGCGCCGGCGAACCCTCGGATCCGTATTTGATGACTGGTTACGACCGCAAGACGCTCCGGCTCTCGCACCGCGGCACCCAGCCGGTGACGATGAAGGTCGAGATCGATTTATCGGGCAGCGGAACCTGGGCCGAGTACCGGAGCGTCGTCGTGCCGGCGGGGCAGTCCGTGGCGCATGTGTTCCCTGAAGGCTACCAGGCGTACTGGGTGCGGATCGTTGCGAACGCGGAGGTCACGGCCACGGCATGGCTGGTGTATGAGTGATTTTCCTCCAAACCATTTTACAGGAGGGCGCAGAGCGCGCAGAGGTCGACGCAGAGAAATTTTGCGCGAGGACCTGACTCGGATCGGGCGATTCAGATTTTATTTGCTCCTGGGTTGATATTCTCTGCGTCAGATCTCTGTGCTCTCCGCGCCCTCCTGTAGATCGGTTTGTTTCCTTTCCCCTCCCTATTCCAGGTATGAAACACCTCCCCTCGCTCCTGTTGGGCATGGTCCTCGCGACCTCGCCCGCGCTCGCCGCCGACCGGCTCCTGGTTGAAGCCGAGAGCTTCCAATCGCCGGGCGGTTGGTCGCTCGACACGCAGTTCATCGACCTGATGGGCTCGCCCTATCTCCTGGCGCACGGCCTTGGCCAGCCGGTCAAGGAGGCGACCACGACGGTCGAGTTCCCGGCGGCCGGCACCTATCGGGTCTGGGTGCGCACCAAGGACTGGGTGGCGCACTGGGGCGCGCCCGGAGCGCCCGGCAAGTTCCAAGTGCTGGTCAACGGCCAGCCGCTCGCCGAGACCTTCGGCACCAAGGGCGCCGACTGGTCCTGGCACGACGGCGGCACGGTGAAGATCGTCGACCGCAAGGCTCCGCTCGCGCTGCGTGACCTCACCGGCTTTGACGGTCGCTGCGACGCGATCTATTTCACGACCGACCTCGGCGAGACGCCGCCGAACGACACCTCGCCGCTCTCCGCCTGGCGCAAGCAGACCCTCAAACTCCCGCCTGCCCCCCAGGACATGGGGGAATTCGATCTCGTCGTGGTCGGCGGCGGCTACGGGGGCATGGGCAGCGCGCTGTCCGCCGCCCGCATGGGCCTCAAGGTCGCGCTGATCCAGAATCGTCCGGTGCTCGGCGGCAACGGCAGCTCGGAGATTCGCGTCTGGGCGATGGGACTCATCCGTCGCGGCAAGTACCCGCATATCGGCGAAATGATCGAGGAGTTCGCCGACAAGGCGAAGAACTCGCCCGGCACGTATGAGGAATTTGGTGACGCCCAGAAGGAGGCGCACGTGCGCAAGGAGAAGAACATCTCGCTCTTCCTCAACGAGCACGTCTACGCCGCGGAGACGAAGGACAGCCGCATCGTCGCCGTGACCTCCCTCAACACCTCGACCAGCCGCGAGAAAAAATTCCGCGGCAAATTCTTCGTCGATTGCACCGGCCACGGCAACCTCGCCCACCTCGCCGGCGCGAAGTACGAGATCGAGCTCAAGGATCTGCTCGGCATGAGCAACATGTGGGTCTGGAGCAACGCGGAGGCGCCGCGCTCGTTTCCCGAAACGCCTTGGGCGCTCGACCTGACGATGGACGATTTCCCCTACCCGAAAATGGGCCGCGCCGACATGAAGGACAAGGGCAAGGGCGAGTGGTTCTGGGAGAGCGGCTTCAACAAGCACCCGATCAACGATCTCGAGCGCATTCGCGACTGGAACCTGCGCGCGGTGTTCGGCGCGTTCAACGCGATGAAGAACCGCGATGGCAAGGCCGAGCACCCGAACGCGAAGCTCGACTGGGTCGCCTACATCGGCGGCACGCGCGAGTCCCGCCGGATCGTCGGCGACGTGATGCTCACCCACGAGGACAT
>JBEIHL010000421.1:0-4312 GCA_040381375.1 Opitutaceae bacterium | reverse complement strand
GCCGGTGTACCAGTCGGCGTTCATCGCGCTCGCGCGGCGCGGGTACGTCGTGCTCGCCTACGATCCGCCGGCGCAGGGCGAACGCTGGGAACTCAAGGACCCGGTCACGGGCGAAATGAAGTCGCTCGGCCACATCAGCCCTGGGCTGCAGTGTCTCGTCACGGGGGACACGAGCGCGCGGTATTTCATGTGGGACGGGATCCGCGGCCTCGACTACCTGCTCACGCGGCGCGAGGTCGACCCGCGTAATATCGGCGTCGCCGGCAACTCCGGCGGCGGCACGCAGTCGGCTTTCCTTGCGATCTGCGAGCCGCGCCTGGCGGCGGTGGCGTCGTCGTGTTACTGGACGGACTGGCCGCATCTCTGGAAAGGCGGCGGCCCCCAGGACTCCGAGCAGGTGCTGCCCGGTTGGATACGCGCCGGGCTCGACTTTTCCGATCTCGCCCTGGCGTTTGCACCCAAGCCGATCCTGATGCTCACCGCGACGAAGGACATGTTTCCGGTCGAGGGTGCGCGGGTGGCGCATGCCGAGGCGCGTCGGCTGTTCGCGCTGCTGGGGGCGGAGAAGCAGATGGGATATTTTGAGTACAACGACGGGCACGCCTGGTCGAAGCCGCGCCGCGAGGCCACCACCGCGTGGTTCGACCAGTGGCTCGCTGGCCGGACGGAGTTCGTGAACGAACCGGAGCACACGACGGAGACCGTGCGCACCCTGCACTGCACCGACACCGGCCATGTCGTCACGGCGCTCGGTTCAAAGACCATGCAGCAACTCAACCAGGCGCGCGCCGAGGAACTGCATCCGCGGCGCACCCTCGCGAAGGCGACCGACGCCACGGCGGCCCGCGCGACGATTTCGCGCCGGCTTGGTTTGCCGGCGGGCCGCGCGGCGCCGACCGCGACATCGCGGGAGCGGACGGCTGGCGCGGGTTTCACCGCCGAGACCTTCGCGGTCGTGCCGGAGACCGGCATCGAGTTGAACGTTCAGGTCTTCACGCCCGCGGGCGGCGGCGAGCGGCGACCGGCCGTGATTGTGCTGCGGGAGAATCCGGGCGTCGTGGACGCGGCGGCCGATGCGGATGTCGCCGCCTGGCTGCGGGCGGGCAGTGGTGTGGTGGTCGCGCCGTTGCGCGGTGCGCTCCCGGCGACGACGGAGAAACGTTCGTACTATACGCAGTCTTACAAAACGGCCATGCGGGCGATTCTCCTCGGCAAGTCGATGGCCGGGATGCGCGTGCAGGATGCGCTGGCCGTCTTTGATTTCGTCCGCGCCCAGCCGTGGGCGGCGGCCGACCGGATCTCGTTCGTCGGCCGCGGCAACGTGGGCGTGATCGCACTCTACGTGGCCGCGCTCGAGCCCCGGATCTCTCGCGCGGTGGTGAGCGGCGCGGTGCTGTCGTACCTCGACCTCGTGCGCACGCCACAGCTGCCGGAGCCGCACGTCGACATCATCATCCCGGGCGTCCTGCAGGATCTGGATCTGCCCGACCTCGCCGCGCAGGCGGGCCGCGGCCGCGTGGTGCTGCTCGATCCGGTCAACGTGGAGGGCAAGGCGGTCACGGCTGATGCCGCCCGCGCCGTCTACGGCCAGAACGCCCGCGTCGTGCTCGGCGGCGGTGCGCCGGCGGCGCTGGCGGCCCGGTAGGACGGGTTCGCGCCGACGTCCATGTCCCCCTTCCGCTGCGCGAGCGCTGAATCTCTCATGCAACATCCGAGCGGAACGCTGGGCCGGGTGCGGCCGGTTTGGATGATGGGCCTTTTCGCCTGCTTTCTGGCGGTGGCCGGCGGCGCGCAGCCGGGACTGCCGCAGCCACTCGCCGACGAGGCGTTTCTGTTCACGCCTCCGGGGTTTACCCGGGAAGGCCAGCCCGTCTGGGCCGATCCTGCGGCGAACGGGCAGGTGCGCATCGTCGTCCGCGATGCCGCCACCGGGCAGGTCACGCCGTGCCGCGTCAACGTCGTCGGCTCCGACGGCAACTTCTACCAGCCGCCGCGGAACCACCTATCGCTCTATGCGCTCACCGGTGCCTGGCCCAAGCCCGGCAGCAAGGGCAACCGAGTCGGCAAGGCGCCATTTCGCTACGTGGGCCGGTTTTTCTACACGACCGGCGAGGTGACCGTACCGGTATCCGCCGGGACCGTACGGGTGGAGGTTTGGAAGGGACTCGAATACCGGCCGGAGACGGTGACCGTTCAAGTGGGCTCCGCGGGTACGATACCGGTCGACGTCAACCTGACGCGGACCGCGCCGATGGCAGCGGCCGGTTACTACGCGGGCGATTCGCATCTGCACCTGAATCGCCTGACCGAGGAGGACGACCAGATTCTGTTCGACCTGCTCGAGGCCGAGGACTTCCGCTACGGCTCGGTCCTGACCTACAACGAACCCGCCGGGCCTTACGCCGGCGTGATGGCCACGCTCGATTATCCGCAGACGGGCATCGGACCCCGCACGCTGCGTTCCCGCGGCAACTATCACATCGTATCCGGACAGGAATACCGGAGCACCACCTACGGTCATCTCAACCTGTACCTGCTCGACGATCTCGTCTTTCCGGGCCAGCGGCACAACGCGAACGACTGGCCCGTCTACGGCGAGGTGGGGCGCGAGACGATGGCGCGCGGCGGCTACGCCTTCATGGCGCACGGCGGTTACGCGCAGGAAATCTGGGCCGACGCCGCGCTCGGCACGATCCACGCCGTCGAGCTGCTCCAGTTCGGCGTCTATCGCGGGATCGAGCTCGAGGGTTGGTATAACATGCTCAACAGCGGCTACCGCTTCGCCGCGCAGGCCGCCTCGGACTATCCTCCCTGCCGGACGCTCGCCGATTGCCGCACGTATGCGTACGCGCCGAAGGCTCCGACGATGGGCGAGTGGCTCGCGGCGGTCGGCAGTGGGCGCAGCTTCTTCACCACCGGACCGCTCGTGCTGCTCGAGGTCGACGGCGAGAAGCCCGGTGCGCAGCTCCACAAGTCCGGCGCCGGCCCGCATCGCGTGCGGGCGCGCGTGCGCGTGCGCTGCGAAGTGACGCCGGTCACCGACATCGACCTGATCGTGAACGGCCGGGTCGTCGCCCACCGCCGGTTAACGCGCGCCGAAGGGCAGGGAAGTTGGATCGAATTGGACCACGAGCTCGCTTTGACCGAGTCGAGCTGGATCGCCGCCCGGGCCTACTCGAACGCCCCGATCAAGCAGCCGGACGCCGAGGCGCACACCAATCCGGTTTTTGTTTATCTGGATAACCGCGCGCCCTTCCAGCGCGCGGCGCTCGACGCGTGGGTGGCGCGGATCGACCAGCAGATCGCGGTGCACACCAAACGCCTGTTCGCCGAAAGGCCGAAGGTGCTGGCTTACTTCCAGCGGGCCCGCGATGTGCTGCTGCGCATCCGGGAGCAGGGCGGACTCGCCGCCGATGCGACCCCGGCCAAACTCGCTGCGACGGCGACAGCCGCGGCCCCCGGACTGCGCGACCTCGCGGTGGACGGCAGCCTCGCCAACCCGACCGAGGCGGAGCTGAAGCAGTTTCTCCAGCCCGTGCCGGCTACGTCGTCGTCCGACTTGCTCAAGACCTTCGAGACCGCCCCGGGCTTCCGCATGGAGCTCGTCGCCGCCGAACCGCTCGTACACGACCCGATCGTGGCGGCCTTCGACGAGGACGGCGCGCTCTACGTCGCGGAGATGACCGACTATCCGTACAACACCAACCAGGCCGTGCGCGTGGCCTGGCAGGAGAAGCGGCCGCCGAGCGACGGTCGGCCACGCGGCGCGATCCGGCGGCTGCGCGACACCGATGGCGACGGCCGCTTCGACGAGAGCGTCGTGTTCGCCGACGGCCTGCTCTGGGCGGGCGGCATCCAGCCGTGGAAAGGAGGCGTCTTCGTCGCCTCGACGCCCGACATCTGGTACCTCAAGGACACCGACGGCGACGGCAAGGCGGACATCCGCGAGAAGGTCTTCACCGGCTTCGGCATCGAGAATCAGCAGGGCATGGTGAACAGCCTGATCATGGGCCTCGACCACCGCATCTACGGTTCCTCGTCCGTGAACGGCGGGGATGTTCGCCCGGCCCGTGATCCCGCCGCGCCGCCGGTTTCCGTCAAGGGACGGGACTTTCGCTTCGAACCGGTCACGCTGCGCTTCGAGCCGCAGACGGGCACGCGCCAGTTCGGCATGGCGTTCGACGACTGGGGCAACCGCTTCCTCTGCAGCCAGTCCGAGCCGGCGGTGCATGCGGTGCTGCCGCTGCAGTACCTCGAGCGCAATCCGCACTTTACGCCGCCGGCAGTGCTGCACCGCGCGGCGCCGGCGCCG
>JBEIHL010000420.1:0-4320 GCA_040381375.1 Opitutaceae bacterium | reverse complement strand
GGAGTCGAGGCGGAGGCAAAGGACAGAATTCACGCGGCGAGCGGCATTCGGAATGATCGCCCGCGTTCGATCCGCAGTTGACCTGCGGCGGGATCGGGCTGTTGTAACCTCGCGGCGTTTGACTTGGGCGCCGAACCTCCGTTTTGCCGCGTGCTGCCAGCCCGTGGTGACGCCGGCATCGGCCTTGTGGGTTGATGAGGGCGAAATCCATTTTCCTTTAGCGCGATCCAGTGCCGCCTCGCTCTCTCTCCCCATCCTTGTTGCCCGTTTCCAGCTTGCTCCGCTGGGGTTTCGCCTTGGCCGGATTGTGGCTGTTCACCCTGACTGCCCTGCGGCTGGCCACGTATCTGGTCTTCAACCAGGGGCAGATTTCCGGAGTGCAAGCATGGCCGGCGTTTTGGCTGGGCTTGCGTTTTGACCTGCGGGTGACCGGTTGCGTGTTGTTGGGATTGCTGGGGCTGGGGAGTTTGCCCGGTCTGGATCCGTTTCGCAGTGCTGGCCGGCGGCGAGGTTGGCTCGGCGTAATCACCGTCTGGCATGCCGCGCTCGTGTTCTTCTACGTCGGGGACTTTCTGCATTACCGCTACTTGAACCAGCGGCTGAATGCCTCGGTGCTGGGGTACTTCGAGGACGCCTCCATCTCCGCCGGCATGGCCTGGCAGACCTACCCGCTGGTCCGGATCGCGTTGGGTATGGTGATAGCAGTGGCCGGGCTGGGGTGGGTCGCGGCCTGGCTGCACCGTCGCGCGGCGGCACCGCGGAACCTGCCGGGCCGGGTCGGCCGGGTGGCCTGGACCGGCGCCGCGATGACGGCGTGTGCGATCGGGATTTTTGGGCGGATCGGGCAGTATCCGCTGCGGTGGAGTGATGCGTTCAACCTGCGCAACGACGCGAGTGCGAACCTCGCCCTGAATCCCTTCCAGTCGTTCTTCAGCTCGCTCAGCTTCCGCGCCTCGGGCTTCGACGTGGAGCGGGTGCGGGAGCACTACCCGCGGATGTCCGAGTACCTCGGGTTGAAGTCGCCCGACGCGGCCTCGCTGAGATTTGCGCGTCACGAGCGCGGTGGCCCGTCGCGGGTGGGCCCCGCGGACGCCCCGCCGCCCAACGTCGTGCTCGTGATCTGCGAGTCGTTCAGCGCCTACAAGAGTTCGATGTGGGGCAATCCGCTCGATACCACGCCGTTCTTCGCGGAGCTGTCCCGGCAGGGGGTGTTTTTCGACAACTGCTATACCCCCCACATCGGCACGGCGCGCGGCGTGTGGGCGACGATCACCGGGCTGCCTGACGTCGAACCGCGTGAGACCGCGAGCCGCAATCCCGCCCTGGTCGACCAACACACGATCATCAACGATTTCACCGCCCACGAGAAATTCTACTTCCTCGGCGGCAGCTCGAGCTGGGCCAACATCCGCGGGCTGCTCACGAACAACATTCGCGACCTCCGGCTGTACGAGGAGGGGAGTTACGATTCGCCGCGGATCGATGTCTGGGGCATCAGTGACAAAAACCTTTTCCTCGAGGCGAACGACGTGCTGCGCGCGCAGCCCCGGCCGTTCTTCGCTGTCATCCAGACCGCGGACAATCACCGACCGTACACGATTCCGAAGGAAGACCTGGACGAGTTCACGAAGATCAGTGTGCCGCCGGCCGCGCTCAAGGGCGCGGGGTTCGAGTCGCTCGATGAACTGAACGCGTTTCGCTACACCGATTTCGCCTTCCGCAAGTTCATCGAGGCGGCGCGGAAGGAGCAGTACTTCGAGCGGACGATCTTTGTCTTCATCGGCGACCATGGCATCGGTGGCAACGCGGGCCGGATGTTTCCACCGGCGTGGACGGAGCAGAATCTCACCTGCTATCACGTGCCCCTGCTGGTGTACGCGCCGGCGCTGCTGGCGCCCCGTCGCATCAGCTCCGTCGCCTCCATGGTCGACGTGCTGCCGACGATCGCGGGGCTCGCGGGCATTGCGTATCGAAACAACGGATTCGGCCGCGACCTGCTGCGGCAGCAGGAGATCGACGGCGGCCGCTCCAACGCCGCGTTTGTCATCGACCAGGGCAGCCGGTCCATCGGCGTGGTCCGCGGGTCATACTTCGGCCAGCACCACCGCGAGAGCGGCCGCGCGGAACTCGTCTGGGCGGATTTCAACGCGCCGCCGCCGGCCGCGCCGCCCCCGGCCGGGGCTGAGGCGGACTACCGGGCACAGGCGCAGGGCTTCTACGAGACCGCGCGATTCCTCCTGCGGCACAACCGCAAGCCGCCGCCCCCGGCGTCGTCCGAGCCATCAGACTGAACTCGCCGCCGCCCCCCTTTTCCTGATTTACCTGCTGAATCTACCGCCCGTGTCGCCTCTTCCTCCATCCCTCCCGCCCCCGACTTCCGCGTGCCGACGGATGAAAAAGCGCCACCGCTTGGCTTTCATCGGAGTCACCGTGCTGGCCGCGTGGATCTCGGCGCAGGACTCGACGTGGGGCGGCGTCGTGGCGCCGGCCGAGCTCGTCCCGGCGCATCGCGGCGTGCTGCCGGATCCCGCGGTGGACGCCAAGCCGGTCTTCCGGCAATCGTGGATCACCCCCTCCCGCCACACCCTTTCGGCCCACGGCAGCGCCATCTGCGCGCTGCCGGGGGGCGACCAACTGGCCGTCTGGTACGGGGGCTCGCGGGAAGGGGCCGCTGACGTGGCGTTGTTCACCGCGCGCCTCCAGCCCGGCCAGCGCGAGTGGTCGCCGCCGCAGAAGGTGGTCGACCGCGTGATGGCGGCCGAGGAGCTGGAGCGCGTCGTGAAAAAGGTCGGCAATGCGGTGGTCTTCGCTGACCGCAGCGGATTGGTCTGGATGGTCTATGTGACCGTCACGATGGGCGGCTGGTCCGGCAGCGCGCTGAACGTGAAAACCTCCCACGACGAGGGGCGCACCTGGAGCAAGAGCCGGCGGCTCACGCTCAATCCGTTTCTCAACGTCAGTTCGCTCGTGCGCAACAAGCCGATCCTCACCACCGACGGCCGCATCGGCCTCCCCGTGTACCACGAGCTCGCGATCAAGTATCCCCAGATGCTGTGGCTCACGCCGGGAACGGATGGCACCGTAGCCGAGTACCGGATACGCAATCTCACGGCCGAAACGGACCTGATCCAGCCGACGCTGGTGCCGCTCGATGGCGACCGGGTGCTCATGCTGCTGCGTGACCAGAGCGAACGGCGGCAGGTGCGCACGGCATTCTCGGACGACAACGGCTGGACTTGGTCCGAGGCGGCGGTGAGCGGGCTGCCCAATCCCGATTCGGCGATCGATGCTCTACGGCTGGGCGACGGCCGCATCCTGCTCGTTTACAACGACGCCGTTAGCGGGCGGGAGAACTTGCGGCTGGCGGTCTCCGGCGATGCCGGCCGCACCTGGCAGCCGGGTCCCGTCATCGAGTCCGCGCGGGGCAAGGAGTACTCGTACCCGTGCCTGGCCGAGGGCCGCGACGGCCGGATTCACCTCACCTATACGTGGGAACGGCAACGGATCCGCCATATCGAATTCAATCTGGCCTGGCTGGGCGACGGCCGTCCTTCGCGGGAGGCGACGGCCCAATGAACGGCGGCATCGATCCCGTTTTCTACGCCCTCGTCTGCGGCGCCACGCTCTGGCTCGCCCTGCTCTGGGCGGGCACCCGCTGGCGGTTGGCGCGGCGGCACCGGACGGTTCAGGCCGCCTGTGCCGCCGCCACCCTGCTGCTGCTCTTCGTGCCATTCGGTGGCATGCCGCTGTGGAACTGGGCGTTCAGCTTCTGCCCCAATCCCAGCCTGCCGATGCTGGGCATGGTGTGCGCCGCCCTATGGTCTCGTCTTGGCGGCGTTGCGGTGTTCAAGCCGGAGGACTGGCGCCTGCTGATCGGCTTTGGCGCGATCGCAGGCACGGTGCTCTACCTGCATCCGTTCGCCCGGTCCGGCTTCGATCTGTACTACTGGGGCTGGCACCACGACGTCGCCGTCTGGAGCATGGCGGCGCTGGCGCTGACCGCGCTGGCATTCGGCAACCGGGCGGGCGTGCTTTTTCTGGCGAGCCTCATCGCGTATGAGCTGCAGGCGCTCGAGTCGCACAACGGCTGGGACTATCTCGTGGATCCGATATTCTGGCTGATTTGCCTCGGCCTGACCGCGGTCCACGGCGTTCGTCGCCTCGTTGCCGGCCGCGCCCTGCGCCGGGCATCACGGTCGCCATTCGCGGCGGCCTCGGCGATGGAGCGGGTGCGGTAGGGTGGGGGCCGGCTGTAGTTCGGGGGCTGTAGGAGCGGCTTTACGCCGCGACTGCCTTGCAGATTGCTCTACTGTCGCGGCG
>JBEIHL010000419.1:0-4330 GCA_040381375.1 Opitutaceae bacterium | reverse complement strand
GCGTGTGCCGGGCCGTGACACTCCCGGGGCGATGACGAGAAACGGAATTCGCGTCGAACGCTCCCACAGCGTGAACTTGTGCAGGTGGTTCTTCTCGCCGAGGTGCCAGCCGTGATCGGACCAGAGCACGATGATGGTGTTGGCGGCCGCCGGGCTGGCGTCGAGGGCGGCGATCAGTTTCCCCACGAGGGCGTCGCCGTAGGAGATGTTGGCGAGGTAAGCCTGCAGCACTTCGCGGTACCGGCCGGATTTGCGCACCAGCTCGAGGTCGCCGCGCCGGTCCGCCGCCATGCGCTGGCCGCCCGCCGGGACGTCGTCAAGGTCGTCGTCCTTGATCGGCGGTGGCGTGATCTTATCCAGCGGATACATCTCGAAATACTTCCGCGGCGCATACCACGGCAGGTGCGGCCGGTAGATGCCGGCGGCGAGGAAGAACGGCTGGGCCGGGGGGCGGGCGAGAAACGCGGCGACCCAGGTCGCGAGCTGCCCGTCGCCCATCTCCTCGTCGCGCTGGTCCCACGGGCCCCAGTCGAACTCGTTGGCGTTTTGCGGCGGACGCGAGAACGCCTTCACCTCGGGCAGGCCGTTGAGCGGAAACCCGGGCGGCCAGGCGAAGTTGCTCACGTCACGCCCCGCCGCCTGCTGCGCCTGATAGTGACTGTCGAACACCTGGTCGAAGTAGACGTGCCAGTCGCTGCGGCGATTGTGGCCCGGCGTGTGGTGGTTCACCTTGCCGCCGCCGGCGACGTGGTAGCCCTGTGCCTTGAAATGCGACGGGAGCGACACGATGCCGGGGAGCACCTCGTGCCAGCGCACGTCGTTGCCGTAGATGCCGGTGCTGGCGGGATTGCGTCCGGTCATAAACGCCGCGCGCGAGGGGTTGCAGACCGGCGCGGCGACGTGGGCGTTGGTGAACGCGAGCCCGCGGCGCGCGAGGGCGTCGAGGTGCGGCGTCTTCACGTCCGGATGGCCGCCGAGGTAGCCGACCCAGTCATTGAGGTCGTCGAGGACGATCATCAGGACGTTGGGCCGGGCCGCGGGCGCCGCGTTCGCGGCGCCGCCGCCCGCCAGCACGGCCAGGGTGAGAACGAGGAAGATTCGTCTCATTGCTTCTTTCGTTTCTTCTTCCCGGTTTCCTCCGCCGCGGGCGCGCCTCGGGCCGGCGGTTCCTGGCCGAAAAAGTAATAGGGATAGTCCCACGATTGCGCCCGCGCCTCCTGTTTCGAGGCCCGCTCGATCTCGGCGGTGAGCCGGCTAAGATTGCCGGGCTGCAGCAGCGGGTCCGCCGTCTCTTCGCGCCACCGGCCGAGTTCGCGTTGCAGCCGCGCCAGCGTCGCGGCGTGGGCGGGGGCGGCGGCGAGGTCCCGAAATTCAAACGGGTCCGACTCGAGGTCGTAGAGCTCCCAGCGCGGCGGACGCTCCATGCGGGCGTAGGCGGCCCGGACCTCCGGCGCCGCGGCCGCGATGGCCCCGGCCAGGTCGGCTTCGAGGTGGTGCAGCGTGAATTCGTACCCCGGGTTCACCTGCCCGGGCAGCAGGTTCTCGATCAGCTTGTAGCGATCGTCACGCACCGTGCGCTGCGGCCAGTAGTTGGACTTCGCCGCGTGCGTGTGGAATTCGGTGAACAGATACTCGCGCCAGGGCCCGCTCGCGCCGCGAAGCAGCGGGGCCAGCGAGCGCCCCGCCAGGCCCGGCACCGGCGGCGCCCCGGCGAGTTCGAGCAGGGTCGGCATGAGGTCGACCGTGGAAACGAGCTCCCGCCGCACCTGCCCCGCCCTCGCCCCGTCCGGCCAGCGGACCAGCAGCGGAATCCGCACGCCGCCCTCGTACGATGTGCGCTTGCCCCGCAGCATGTCCGCACCGTGGTCGCCGAGGTAGACCACGACGGTGTTTCCCGCCTTGCCGGAACGCTGCAGCGCGGCGAGCACGTCGCCGACCAGCGTATCCAGCCGGCTGATGCAGTTGTAGTAGTCGGCGACGAGCGCGCGCAGGTCCGGCCGGTCGACGCCCATGTAGGCCATCGGCTTCACCTCGTCCGCGCTCTGCGGCTTGGCCGGCAGGCCCTCCACCTGGCGGGTCCAGGGCCGGTGGGCGTCCGGAAAATTCACGCTCAGGAAGAAGGGCTGGTCGGAGGCGGCGAAAAATTTCTCCGCGTGCTGCGCGTAGTCGTGCAACCCGCGCCGGGCGAAGTTGCCCGCCGGGATCTCCGCGAAGTCGAACGGGAACGCCGACTCCGGACTGATGTGGAGCTTGCCGACGATGCCGGTGCGGTAACCCGCCGCCTTGAGCTGGCGAGGGAGGTTGGGCGTGTCGGGCCGGTAGAGCCGGAAACCCCAGGTCGCGAGGCCGAGCTGTCCGTTCTGGTGCGGATAGAGCCCCGTCATCACGCTCGAGCGCGACTGGCTGCAGCCGGCCTGGGTCACATAGGCGCGGTCGAACCGCACGCCCTCGCGGGCCAGCCGGTCGAGCACGGGTGTGCGCGCGTAGGGGTCGCCGTAACAGCCGAGTTCGGGACCGTTGTCCTCGGAGACAATGAAGAGAAAATTGGGGCGGCTCACCGCCGCGCCGGCAGCGGTGCCGACGGCTCCGAGCGCGAGGATCCCGAGCACAAGCAGTCTCAAGCGGTACATGAAAGGGGTGAACAGGGGTTGAGGCGTTGGGGAAAGGGGTGGCGCGGAGGCCGACGACCTGAATCCTGCGCAGCCGGTCTTGTTTTGGAACCAGTCTGCCGCTTGCGCGAGCGTTCCGTCATCGACCTTTCTCCCACCTCGCGATCAGCCGCTTTCAGGCGGACTTGGGCGCCGCCACGGACGCCCCGCGCCAGAGGCGCGGAATCAGCCGCATCTGTGCCGGGCGGCCGGAGGGATGACGCAGCACCGCCTGCGTCTGGCGGACCAGCTTGCGCGCAAAGAGTCGCGGATTCTCCACGTACCGCGTGGGCTCCGGTTCCAGGTAAGAGAGGAAGTGGTCCTCGTCGCGGCAGAGCAGCGACACGTCGCGCGGGATGCGAAAGCCGAGACTCGTTAGCACGCTGAAGACCGTGAGGTAATGGTAGGATTGGTTCACGAGGATGGCCGTGGGCGGCTCCTTCACCATCATCAGCCGGCGGATGGAGCGCGCCACGCTGTCGCGGTCGCCCCGGACGCGAACCGTCACCGCCCTGCCCGGCGTCGGAAAGGCGGCCAGGCCTTCCGCAAACCCGGCTTCGCTCTGCAGGTCTCCCGCCGCGCTCGCACTCGTGGTGACGAACGCGATCCGCCGGTGTCCGTGCCGCAGCAGGAGCGTCGCGGCGTGGCGACACATCGCCCGGTAGTCGAGATCCACCGACGGCAGGGAGATACCCTGGTGGCACGTGCCCGCGATCACGCAGGGAACGCCCTCCCGGGCAAACCACGCCTGGGCCTCGTTCGTGGAGCGCAGCAGAATCCAAACTGCGCAACGCTCCTCGGCCACGAGCCGCCGAAGGATCCGGCCCGGCTTCGGACTGAAGCAATGCGGCGCGGCCAGGAACCGCATTCTCATGCCATGTTCGCCCAGCATGCCCCGGAACTCGTCCACCCACAACGCCTGCCGCGGGCGGAGTTCCTCGAGCGAAAACGGCGCGAGGATGCCGATCACCGGTCGCTTCGCCTGCGCCACCCTGGCCCGCGGTGCGGTGAGGCGGTGACCCCGGCCCGGAATGACCTCGATCACGCCGTCCGCCGCGAGCCGCTGCAGCGCCAGACGCAGGGAATTTCGGCCGACCTGCAACTCCTCCGCCAGCCGGCGCTCGGCGGGCAGCCATTCGACCCACTCCCCGTCCCCGATCCCTTTCCGCAGGGCGGCGTCCACCTGGTCGACCAGAAATGCGCGCTGCAGTTGGGGCATGTTTCCCTTCTGGGCGGTCCGCCCGGGAAGCCGAGCGAATTCAGGTCCGCCGGGCGGTACCGCGCCAGGCTGGAGGCTGCGCGACAGAACAAGACCCGGCACGTGATCGCAAAGAGGACTCGACTGGCTGTGGCCGTTGGCGCCAGCCCGCACCCGCGGCCATCAGCCAGTCCAAGTTCCTCCGCGTGGTCTTCAACAGCCCGCGTCCGCTCAGAATTCGCGCTACATCGGGTGCAACTGTCGTTCGATCTCCGGCGCGTTCGAGATGCGCTGGTCTGTGCAGACGGCGTCGGGCCGTAAGCAGGATCATCTTTCTGCAAGGCGAGACCAGACTCCCTTGGCTCAACCGTTACACGTTACGGCCAGACCCGAATGGCGCTAAGCCGGAACGATGCAGTGGGAACGCATTTTTAGCCGGCAAATGCGGGCCGGTTTTCGACTGCATTGCAGTTGGGGAACGGGC
>JBEIHL010000418.1:0-4332 GCA_040381375.1 Opitutaceae bacterium | reverse complement strand
CCGGCAGACCTCGACCGAGCGCTCGATGTCGTCGCAGAAATAATCCGGGTGGCCCTTCATGTTTTCCGCGACGCGGGAGTTGAGCATCTCGAGGCACAGCGTGACGCGCTTCTCTTCAGCGTAGCCGACGATCTTCTTCAGCCCGTCGACCATGTTCTTCATGCCCGCCTCGTCGCTGATGCCCTTCCGGAATCCGGAAAACGTGATCACCCGCTCCACCCCCGCTGCCGCGCACTCGTCGATCCGCTTGCGGAGGATGGTCAGACACTCCTCATGCTGTTCCACGTTGGCGAAGCCGCGGGCGAAACCGTGGCTGCCGGCAATGGCCACCGTGAGTCCGAGTTGCTTGAGCTCCGGCCAGAATTTGGGATCGCAGAGCTCGACCGACTGCAGGCCCATCGCCGCCGAGTGACGCGCGAGTTCCGGCACCGTCATCGGGTTGAAGCACCACGGCACGACGGACTGGCGGATGCGGCCGTGCTTGATGCGATAGGGCGCGCCACTTGCATCGGCGGCGGCGGCCGGCACGGCGCGGGAGGCGAGACCCAGGACGGCCGCGGTCGCGGCGGACTTGAGGGCGGCTCGGCGGGTCACGATGGGGTGATTCATGCGCCCCGATCACGGCGCGCCGACGAAACGAGGTCGAGCCTTTGTCACCGGAACAAGTTCCTCCCGTGGGAGCGCGCACGCCCTCGTCCGCAGGATCGACGATTGCGGACTAGGGCGTCCGCACTCCCGGAGCCACGAAATTTTTCCTGGCGGGATTGCCAAGACCAACCCGGGTAACCACAAGGTTACCCAGACTTCTCCTCCATGGATCTACCCGCCCTCCCCTCCCGCCGCCGCTTCCTTCGCACCGTCGGCACGGCTGCGGTCGCCGCCCCGTTCATCGCCCGCAGTCTGCGGGCCGCCGCCCCCAGCGGCATCCTGCGTCACGCGAGCTTCGGCTCCGCCGGCATGGCGTGGGCCGACCTCCAATCGATCATGAGCAATCCGTTCATGAAACTGGTCGCGGTGGCCGAAGTGGACACGAACCGGGCGAAGCAGTTGAAGGAGACCTTCCCCGAGGTGAAGGTTTATCAGGACTGGCGCCAGATGCTGGACAAGGAAGGAAAGAACATCGACACGGTGAACGTCTCGACGCCCGACCACATGCACGCGCCGATGGCGATGTCGGCCATGCAACTCGGCAAACACGTCTACTGCCAGAAGCCGCTCGCGCACGACATCCACGAAGTCCGGATGCTCACGAACTACGCTCGCGAGAAGCGGCTCGTCACGCAGATGGGCATCCAGATTCACTCGTACAAAGTGTACCGTCAGGCGGTCGCGCTCGTGCAGGGCGGCGCCATCGGCAAGGTCAAGGAGGTCCACACTTGGAGCAGCAAGAAATGGGGCGACTCCGGACGGCCGCCGCAGCGCAACGACGCCTTGCCCGCGAACTTCGACTGGGATCTCTGGCTCGGCACGGCGGCCACCCGGCCGTTCGTCAGCGGATATTACCATCCGGGCCAGTGGCGGAAACGGCTCGATTTCGGCACCGGCACGTTCGGCGACATGGGCTGCCACATCTTCGATCCCGTGTTCAACGCTCTCGCCCTCACTTCGCCGCTCTCGATCAAGTCCGAGGGTCCGGCGCCCGACGCCTGGAACTGGTCGATCAATTCCCGGATCCACTATGTGTTTCCCGGCACGAAATTCACCGAAGGCCCGACGGTTCCGGTCACCTGGTATGACGGCGACGCGCGTCCGCCGGTCGAAATTCGGGCGCTGGTCAACATGACCGCCGACGGGTCCATCAAGGGCGCGAAAGGCGCGAAGAAGCGGGGCGACGACGACAGCCAGGGGTCGATCATCATCGGCACGCAGGGTGTGCTGCACGTGCCGCACGTCGCCGCGCCGAAACTGTTTCCGCAGGAGAAGTTCAAGGACTTCCCGTTGCCGGCCCTCGAACAAGGGCACCACTGGAGCATTTGGGCCGAGGCGTGCAAGAACGGCGGCAAGCCGAGCGCGGACTTCGACTACTCCGGCCCCATGACCGAGGCCGTGCTCCTCGGCAGCGTCGCGGTGCGTTTCCCGAACCAGACGCTCAACTGGAGCGGCGCCAAGCTCGAATTCACCAACGAAAAAGCCGCCAACCAGCATCTCCGCCGCACCTACCGCAAGGGCTGGGAAGTGGCGGGGCTGTAGCTTCCAGCCGATCGGCAAGGCGCAGACTCACGCCGGCGGACCGAAGTGCCGCTGCGGCGGCATCGCGCCGGGCTGCAGGGGAAGATACAGCCGGTGTTCGCGGACGATGCGGCCGTCGCCCGCGACGTTCTCGACGTCCGCCAGGGCCGTGAATCCGGCGCGCTGATACAGCGCAAGGGCGCGGTCGTTGCCGGGGACGGTCGTCAGTTCGACCGCCGTCCGGCCCGCAGCCCGGGCGTCGGCAATCAGACGCGCGAGCATCTGTTTTCCCAATCCCCGCCCCTGCCACGCATCGGCGAGTCCCAGCCCGAGCAGCGGCACGGGCTGGTCGAACTCCCAGAGGAAAAAGTAGCCGGCGACCTCCGCCTCCGTCGCGAGCACATAGGACCGGTCCAGCCCACGCTGATCGCGCTCGACGCAGCGCGCCAAGGTCGCGGCATCGGTCGCGTGGGGCAGAAAGACCGCCCGCGTGGCCGCAGAAAGGCCCGCGAAGAAACGCTGCAGGGCGGCGAGGTCACCGGCGCCGAGACGCCGGACCGCCAACACCTCGCCGCACCGCGTGAGGAAGAGTTGGGACAAACTCATTTTACTTCTGCCACCACGCCGCCGCCGATCACCGTGATCGGTGGCCAACCCGCCACCCGCCAAGCGGTCACGACAAGCGCGAGATTCGTTCGCATGCGGCACCAAATGAGCACGTTTTCGCGCCACGCCAAGCGAATCACGGCGAGGGGGAACGACCAAATGCGTTCCGGCCAAACCCTGGGCCGTTCGCCCCCGGAAACGACCGCAGCAGGGGCGTGTTTCTACCGTCCCCAATATCCTTGTATGAGGTCTTAACCCTAGTATTCTTTGGCCATGGACCTGAATAGAATCACTCTAGAGCTCTTGAGGGACGAAGCTTACGTCCTTCTTTGCCGTGAGGCGATTCTCGCCCGGATCGAGGTAAGGAACCGGGAGAAAGCCTCACTAACGCCGGCGTCTCCCGTTCGGGCGGCTCCGGCCCCCGCGTGGGACTCCAGTCCGCCCATGGCACGCCCGGAGTCTGACCCGGACGTCGCACTGTATACCCGACTGAGCCGAATCGGCCGGATCGAGTCCTGGGTGCAGAAGTGCCTGCGGGTGGAGCTCGTCGCCCATTTGGAAGCGACGAATGCCGTGTTCCAGGGTGGCATGCGGATCCAGCAGGCGCTGAACGAATGGGAATTCTGTGTGCGCCATGTGCTGCCCGACAGCCTGGCCGAATTTGCCCGTGAACTCCGGGGCCTCCGGCAGGCGGCGGGCGAACCCAGCCGACGGGCGGCCGCCACGACCGCGGCCGAGTTCGTTGCCGTCCGACGCATCGCCGCCCGCGTAAAGGATCAACAGCTCCAGATCGGTCGCATCGCTGCGGCCATTGCGGGGCACGCCCAGAAGCTCGGGGCGACCGACGTGCTGCCGCCGTCGCTCCCGAATTTCCTCCGGATGGTCTGGGTGGACTGGCTTACGGTGGTGCCGGTCGAACAGCTGGTGAGCGAGGTCACCCGCATCGAAAGCGAAGTGCGCACGTTCTTGAATCACGGTTTGGCCTCCACGCTCGAGCACCTGCAGGGCTGCCGTAACGCCTGCAGCACCCGCCAGGAGCACCTCCTCCAGGAATTTTGGCAGCGCCTGCGCGAGCACGCCCAGTCTCATTTCGTCGAGGAACGTGAACTCGATACGGTGCTCGATTCGCTCTCCTACCGTTACGAGCCCGAGATCTCCCGCCGCGAGAGCAGCCGGACGCAGCCGTTCCTTCAAGCCTGACTCACCCTGCAGTTGAGAACTTCGAGCTAAACGCCCGGGGCGGGCGCCTCGAGGCGCACGACCGATCGGAGAGGCCCGCTTCGTGACGGGCCCTGATGACCTCTCCCTCGGCGACGCGATCCCGCTCCGAGCGTTTAGCCCGATGTTCTCCTTCAAGGACCGGTGACGAGGCCGAAAGCGGCCGCGGACTGAGGCGGTGGGCAACCGAACCTCGCCAACCGCGAATTCTCCAGCGTTGTTGGTGCGATTTGTGCGTTTGCCGAACGCAGATTCCGCCTCAATGGACACCACGACGATGCCTTCCACGCTTGCCTCCTCCGGAGACTTCGATGCCCAGCTCATCACCTATCTCAACCT
>JBEIHL010000417.1:0-4335 GCA_040381375.1 Opitutaceae bacterium | reverse complement strand
TGACGACGTTGATGCTGACCGGCTTGCCGTCACAGGAACGGTGCTGCCAGTTATAGATCACGGAATTCCGGTGATCCATGAGGACGGTGCGCTCCCGCGCCTGCCCCGCGACGCTGGGAACGCGCGCGGTGCAGTGGGCGAAGAGGTTGTGATGGTAGGAGGCCCGTTCGCCGCCCCAGGACGCGCCGTAGCCGTGCGCGCCCTTTGGATGGATGCTGCGGTTGAGCGGCTCGGCGATCAGGCACCATTGCACGGTGATGTCCTTCGCCCCGTGCCAGGTGTTCACGGCTTCGTCGATGGACCAGCTGACGGAGCAGTGATCGAGGATGATGTTCCGCCCGGTGCGCACCTCGATGCCGTCGACGGTCCGGCCGGACTCGGCGCCGGGGCGTACGCGCAGGTGGCGGACGATGATGTCGCTCGCGCCGCGGAACCGCAGCGGATGGCGCTTGAGGCAGATGCCGTCGCCGGGCGCGGTCTGCCCGGCGATGGTGAGGTTCGAAACCGTAATCAGAAGGTCCGACTGCAAGTCGATCGTCCCGGACACGCGGAAAACTACGGTGCGGTTTCCGGCGCTGACGGCATCGCGCAGGGAGCCGGGACCGGAGTCGTGGAGGGTGGTGACCGCGGAGACGTTGCCGCCGCGCCCGCCGGTGGCCTGGCGGCCGACACCGTAGGCGCCGGGGAACGCGAGCGGCTGGCCAAGTGCGGGCGCGAACGGCAGGAGGGAAAGCGTGGCGCGGAGCCAGACGAGCAGACGGGAGTGCATGAGCTAGGTGTGGTTGCGGCGCGGAGCACGGACAAACGCGGACCCCGGCCGCTGCGGTGGCAGCGGCGAGACTGAACGTCAGAACCGGCCCTTGATCCCGAAGTTCACGCGCTTCCCAATGTCGATGTAGGTCCGGGGCAGATACAGACCCTCCCCGGTGGTCTGGCGCAGTTTCTCGCCGAGCGCGTTTTGGAAGTCCACGAAGAGATTGAGCCAGGGTCGGAATCGGTACTGCAGGCTCAGATCGAGATTATCCTGCTCCATCTTGAATCGGCGCTGGAGCGGATCGGTGCTGGTGGATTCGAGGTACGTGTCCTGATGGTTCCACTGGACGCGGGCGGTCCAGGGGCGCTGCTCGTAGACCAAGCCGAAGTTCCAGATGGCGGGAATGTTCTCCTCAAGGCGCCCCTTGCCCTTCGTCTTAGTGTAGTTGGCCATTACGTTAAAGGGACGCAGCCAGCGGGCGAAGCCACCGAGATTCTGGCTGTAGGCGAGTTCGAAGCCGTCGATCTCGCCGTCGCCGGTGTTGGTTTGGGTGCGGAAGTCCCAGCCGATGTACTGCGGCTCGATGTTGAACTCGGCGGCCAGCTCCGCGGTGAGCGGGAGGTTGAGGTTGGAGATGAAGTTCTTGATCTCCTTCCTGAAGACCGTGGCGGAGAGCACCCCGACGGGCTCGAAGTAGTATTCCAGGCTGAGGTCGTAATTCTGCGATTCCTGGGGCTTGAGGCCGGTGTTGTTCTGGTTGATGCTCAGCGCCGTGAGGTTGATATTGGTGAGCGGTTTCAGATTTCCAAACGGGGGCCGGCCGATGCCCTGGGAGTAGCTGGCGCGGGCCAGAAGTCCCTGAGTGAGGGCGTAGCGGAGGTGGACGCCCGGGAACCAGTTCTGGTACGAGCTATCCACCTGGGCCGTGTTCGCCCACTCCTGGCGCATGCGTTCGACCTGCTGGTCGACCGTGGCGCTGGAGGGCAGGGCCGGCCGGATGGGAACGTACTTCGGACTCTCGGCGGAAATTTCGGTCTGCTCCATGCGGATGCCGGCCAGAATGCCCAGCCGTCCCACGCGCACGTCGCCCATGACATAGCCGGCGGAAACCGTCTCGGACACCTCGCCGTCCTCGGCGAGCGACCGGCGCACGGAGTCGACGGCGAGGAAGTTCCACTCCGCCGGGTTTTCGAAGAAGTTGCGGACGGCGGCCTGCGCATCACCGTACACCACCAGTGTCTCGTAGCGGCCGCCGAAGAGGCGCATGGCAGACTCCTCGCCGGTGCCCTTGAACTTGTTCGCGTCGAAGGTGCCGTTGCTGCCGGAGCGGTGGATGGCCTCGATCCGATCGTAACTGCGGAAGCGGGTCTGGCCGCGTTGGCGGAACCCGGCCTTGAGGTAGGTGGGGAGCGTAGTCTTGAGGTTCTTCTGAACGTTCAGGTGGGCACCCCAGATGTCCTCGGTGCTGTCACCTTCCTCGAAGGTGAAGTCGGTCTGCCGGGCGTTGTTGTAGTTGAGGATGTCGGAGCCGGAGATGAGTTGGGTCGCGACAAAATTCCCGTCGCGCTCGCGGCTAAGGGTGCGCCGCTGGTTCTGCTGCCCGCGCACCTGGAAGAGCCAGCGGTCCTGCCAACCCTTGGCCGGAGCGTACGCCGCGCCCCAGTCGATCCGCAGCGTGCCGCCCTGCAGGCGGTGCTTCCCGCTCACCTGATAGGAGAACACCCGCTGGTAATCGAGAATCACATTGGACTGCATCTGCTCCTGGCCGGCGGTGAGGGTGACGTCGTTGGCGGTGGCGCCGGGCAGGCGGCCGGTGGCGTTGTTGTTGATGCTCGCGGTCCAGCGGCGGCGTTCGTCGCGCGCCTCGTAGTAATTGTACATGACGCCGGCAGAAAGGGACGAGTTGTCGCTCACGCGGTAGTCGAAGCGGAGGCCCGCGCCGGTGCGCTTCCGCCCCTTGTAGTCGGGCTGGAGGCGGAACGAGCGCAGGTTGGGGACGCCGGCGGGAGCGTCGTACTCGAGCTGCAGGTAGTCCTGGGGGCGGTCGGTCTCGCTGTAGCTGGCGGTCAGGAATATCCCGAGGTTGCGGTTCTTCCCGTAGACGTCCGAGTACTGCATGCTGCCGAAGTAGGAGGTCATCGACCCGAGGGTGCGGTGGTTGGCGCCGGTCGTGTACTGAAAGTAACGCCTCTGAGTGTCGAAGGCCGACTTGGTGATCAGGTTGACGGTGCCGCCAATGGCGTCGCCGTCCATGTCGGGCGTGGGGGCCTTGATCACCTCGATGCGTTCGATGAAGTCCGCCGGCAGTTGGTCGATGGCAAACTCGCGGCCGTCGCCGCGGGCCTGCGGGCTGGGCAGCCGGGTGCCGTCCATCGTGACTGCGGTTTGCGCTGCCGCGGCACCGCGAACGCGGATCTCGGTGACCTCATCAACCGCGTCGCCAACGCCGATACCCGGTACGCGCTTCAGGAACTCCCCGAGATTACCATCGGCGAGGTTGCCATACGCGTCGGTGGCGACGATCGTCTTGAGGTTGGCGGCATTGCGCTGCGCGGCGATGGCAAGCGAGTTGCCCTCCCGTACGCCGGCGACCACGAAGGAGTCCATCTTGTAGACTTCGGAGGACAGCGCGATCGGGGGCACGGTGGTCATGCCGGCGGTGACGTTGACTGCGGCGGTGCCGGGGTTGAGGCCGGTATAGGTCACGCGCAAGGTCTGCGGGCCCGCGGGCACACGGAGGAGGAGGAAGCGCCCGTCGCGGTCCGAAACGGCGGAGATGTTGGTGCCGGCGAGGCTGACCACGGCGTTGCTGAGGGTGTTGCCCGTGGCCCCGTTGACGACCTGACCGGTGACCGAGCCCTCGCTCTGGGCAAAGGTCGGCGCAGCGAGCCAGGCGAGCAAAACAACGGTGGCGAAAAAGTGCAGGCCAGTACGGATCAGCTGCAGGGGTGGTTTCATGGGGATTGGGAGACAGGGGTATACCGTGAACGAAAACCAAATCCGCCACGCGGTCAGAGTGGCGGTCCGGACGGCAAACTGCCGGCCGGCCGCTGCAGCGACACGGCGAAAACACTTGTATCGAAGTGGACCAAGTAAGGCGCGGCCGATCGCCGTCAGGCCAAGGCTGGGGGCGGCGGCTCGACGGACCGGCCGTTCACGAACCGCGGCATGAGCAGGTCGTGTGCGACGGGGAGCTGCTCGCCGCCGGCGAGCCGCGTCAGGGCGATGGCCAGCTTGCGGGCGATCGAGGAGGCATCGGAGTGATAGCGCGCGACGGCCGGCGTCACGAATTCGAGAAACGGGTCGTCCTCGCGGCAGATGAGCGAGAGGTCGCTCGGCACGGCAATTCCCAGCCTGGGCAAAAGGGTGAGAGCGGCCAGCATCGGATGCGTCTTGGTCACGAACAGCCCGGTGGGCCGTGGCGTCAGGCCGGCCAGCCGTCGCAGGCGGGATTCGATCTGCGCGAAACTGCCGTCATGACGAAGCACAACGGGCCGCGGGCGGTCAGGACCGCAGGCGGCGGCGAACGCATCGCACGTGGTGGCGTCGGCAGCGGACCCGGTTTGCTGGAGCAGGATCGC
>JBEIHL010000416.1:0-4336 GCA_040381375.1 Opitutaceae bacterium | reverse complement strand
TAAACTCTCGACTGCATCGAGCATGCCGCCGAGTCTATCGATGCGAAGTATGCGGCCAAGGGCGGCGACCCCACGGCGTTCGGCGGCGACAAGTACCAGACGCTCGAGGTAGGAAAGCGACATGCGACCCTCGCCGCGATCCTGCCCTGGCTGAGCGGCAAGGTTTCGCAGCAGAAGCGGTACATCGGCACGGTGCAGGACGACGCGAAGATCCTGCGATACGTGAATTCGAAGGACGCTCAGAGTCTTGCCGAACTCGGCACCTCGTGCCCGGATCATTTCCTGCGCACGAAGATCAAGCCGCTCTACGTCGACTGGAATCCGCAGACCGAGGACACCCCCGCGCTGAAAGCGAAACTCGCCGCCGGCCTCGAAGCCTACCGGAAGGACTACGCCGCCTACTACGCGCGCTGCAAACACGCCAGCTCGCCGGCGATGCGCGACCCGAATCCGACGGTCGTGCTCATTCCGGGTCTCGGCATGATCGCGTGGGGCAAGGACAAGTCCGAGTCGCGCGTCACGGCGGAATTCTACAACTGCGCCGTCGAAGTCATGCGCGGCGCCGAGGCGATCGACCGCTACATCGCGCTGCCGCAGCAGGAGGCGTTCGACATCGAGTACTGGCTGCTCGAGGAGGCGAAGCTCAAACGCATGCCGGCCGAGAAGGAACTCGCGCGTCAGGTCATCGTCGTGGTCGGCGCCGGTTCGGGCATCGGCAAGGAGACCGCGCATCGCCTCGTGAAGGAGGGGGCGCATCTCGTTTGCGTCGACCTCAACGAGGCCTCCGCGCAGGCGACCGCGAAGGCGATCACCGACCGCCACGGCGTCGGTATCGGCGTGGCGGGTACGGGGCTCTCGGACTGCGGTCCGGCCATCGGCCTCGCGGCCAACATCACCGATCGCGCGAGCGTGCGCCGGATGCTGGACCAGGTGGCGCTCGCGTACGGCGGGTTCGATTCGATCTGCGTGACGGCGGGCATCTTCGTGCCGACCGACACCACCGGACACATTCCCGACGACAAGTGGCCGCTCACGTTCGCGATCAATGTCACCGGCAGCTACGTGGTCGGCGACGAGGCGATCAAGACCTGGCGCGAGCAGGGCCTGCGCGGCAACCTCGTGTTCACCACCTCGGCCAACGCCACTGTGGCGAAGAAGGGGTCGATCGCCTACGACTGTTCGAAGGCGGCCGCCAATCACCTCGTGGGCGAGATGGCCATCGAACTTGCCCCGCTCGTGCGCGTGAACGCCGTCGCGCCCGCCACGGTGGTGCAGGGGAGCGCGATGTTCCCGCGCGACCGGGTCATTGGCTCCCTCGCCAAGTACAACATTCCGTACACCGAGACGGAGGAGACGCCGTCGCTGGTGACGAAGCTCGCGCAGTTCTACGCCGACCGCACGCTCACGAAGACTCCGATCACGCCGGCCGACCAGGCCGAGGCGTATTTCCTCCTCGTGAGCGAGCGCCTGAGCAAGACGACCGGCCAGGTCATCGCCGTCGACGGCGGATTGCACGAGGCGTTTCTGAGGTGACGGGGAAACCACGAAACACACGAAACACACGAAAGCTCCCGCACGATCCGTCGTGCGGGAGCTTTTTGTTTTCCGCCCGTTCCTTTCGTGTATTTTGTGGGTTTCGTGGTTCCTCCCCTTGCTTCCCTGGCGATTGTCGGCGCCGGTGCCATCGGCTCGTACTACGGCGCGCGGCTCGCGCTCGCCGGGCACGACGTGCGTTTCCTGCTGCGCGGCGATCTCGACGCGTTGCGCACGCATGGGATCACGCTGCGCGAAAAGGACGCCACGCGGCACCTCGGCCGCGTCGCGGCGTTCGGTCGGCCGGAGGAGATCGGGCCGGTCGACCTGGTCGTGGTCGCGCTCAAGACCACCGCGAACGCCGCGCTCTCTGCGCTGCTCCCCCCGCTGCTGCACGCGCACACCGCGGTGCTCACGTTGCAGAACGGACTCGGCAACGAGGAACTCCTGGCGGGCATCGTGGGACCGGAGCGGGTGCTCGGCGGACTCTGCTACATCGGCGTCACGCGCGAGGCGCCGGGTGTCATCGTCGGCTACCACACGCCGGGCCGGATGACGTTCGGCGAGTTCGGCCGGCCGGCGGGTGCCCGGGTGCGCGCGGTGGCGGAATTGTTCGCCGGGTTTGGGGTCGGCGTGCGGGTGCTCGACAACCTCGCCGAAGCGCGCTGGCAGAAGCTGATCTGGAACGTGCCGTTCAACGGCCTCGCCATTGCGGGCGGAGGTGTCACCACCGACCGGATACTCGGCACGCCGGAGCTGGCCGCGCAGGTGCGGCCGCTGATGGACGAAGTCGCCGCGGCCGCGCGGCACTTCGGCTACGTGGTCTCGGAAAATTTCATCCAGTCGCAGATCGACGTGACTCCGGGCATGGGCGCCTACCAGCCGTCGAGCCTGGTCGATTTCCTCGCGGGCCGCGAAGTCGAGGTGGAGGCGATCTGGGGCGAGCCGCTGCGCCGCGCTCAGGCCGTGGGACTGCCGATGCCCCGGCTGGCGGCGTTGTACCGGACGTTGCGGCAGGCGGTGACACGCTGACCCGAATCGAGTCCTCTGCGCCTCCGCGCCTCAAGCGCAGCGGGCGCGATCCAATCCGATCCAGGTCTCGCGCCCGCTCCGCTTGAGGCGCGGAGGCGCAGAGAATGCCATGGCGCTTCACGCGTTCCCAGGAAGGAAGGTGGAACTGCGGTTTTCGCAGTCCACCTTTCAAACCCCACCTCCCGACTTGTTTTCCACGGCGCGGCGGCCCAAGGTCTGTTTCTCACCCTGAGTCCGGGTTTCCCCGCATCCTCCATCGCGCCATGAATCCTCCCTCCGCCTCCGACTCCTCCGCCCCCGCCACCCGTCGTCAGTTCCTTAAGCAGGCCTCCGCGGCCACCGCCGTCACGGCCGCGGCGACGGTCCTGAAGACTCCCGTCTATGGCCAGAGTCAGGCGCCGTCCACGGGCCGCGTGCTCGGGGCGAACGACCGGCTCGTCGTCGCGGTGATCGGACTCGAGCGCGGCAAGGCGCACATCGCGGGTCACCTCGGGGTCAAGAACGTCGAGATCGGCTACGTGTGTGACGTCGACTCGAACCGCGTCGCCGCCGGCCAGAAGCTGGTCGAAACCAGGAAGCAGGCGCGGGCGGCCACGGGGGAGCGCGACTTTCGCCGGCTGCTGGAGAACAAGGAGATCGACGCCATCTCGATCGCGACGCCGAACTACTGGCACGCGATCATGGCCATCATGGGCTGCCAGGCCGGCAAGCACGTGTACGTCGAGAAGCCCGGCAGCCACAACGCCTTCGAGGCGGAATCCATGGTCGCTGCCGCCGCGAAACACCAGCGCGTGGTGCAGATGGGCAACCAGCGGCGCAGCTACCCGATGATCCGCGAGGCCGTCCAGCGCCTGGGCGAGGGCGCGATCGGAAAAGTGCTGTATTCGCGTTGCTGGTACAAGTCCGCCCGCATCGGCATCGGCCAGGGCAAGGCCGCCGCGGTGCCGGCGCACCTCGACTGGACGTTGTGGCAGGGCCCGTGCCCGGAGCGGCCGTACGTCGACAATCTCGTCCATTACAACTGGCACTGGCGCTGGACCTACGGCGGCGGCGAGATGGCCAACAACGGCATCCACACCCTCGACCTCGCGCGCTGGGGCCTCGGGGCGGAGTATCCGGTGAAGGTGAGCTTCCTGGGCGGCCGCTACCATTTCCGCGACGATCAGGAGACGCCCGACGTCGGCACGGCGGTGTTTGATTTCGGCTCGAGCGGCGCGTCGTGGGACCAGAGTTCATGCGACGCCCGCAAGGGCGAGCAGACCCCCGCGGTCGCATTCTACGGCGACAAGGGTTCGCTGATTCTCTCGGGCGGGAACGACTACACCATCTTCGATCCCGCCGGGAAAGAAGTCGCCAAGCAGACCGGCGCCCGCGCGAGCGACATCCCGCATTTCCAGAACTTCGCCGACGCGATCCGCGAGGGGAAGAAACTGAACTCACCGATCAGCGAGGGCCAGAAGAGCACGATGCTCTGCCATCTCGCCAACATCGCCTACCGCACCGGCACCGTGCTCGAGGTCGACCCTAAGACCGGCCGGATCGCGAAGAACGCCGCCGCCGCGAAGCTCTGGAAGCGGGAATACCGGTCCGGCTGGGAGCCCAAGGGTTACGTGACGAGTTGATCGAACCTGGGAGCGCCCGGGGGCAGCCCCGCCCCCACGGGACCCCAAGGGAACATCCCGGCGGGGGACACCCGCACCCCCGGGGCCGAAAAATTAGGTGGCGGGCCCTTTTTGGGGACGCCGCCCCCGGGGAGCCGGACAGCGGAGGG
>JBEIHL010000415.1:0-4343 GCA_040381375.1 Opitutaceae bacterium | reverse complement strand
GGTGTCGATCACGTCGGCGACGGCCACGGACGCGACCCGGTGCAGCGCTCCGTCGCGGGCGATCCACGCGCCGTCCTTGCCGACCTTCACTGCCGCGAGGACACCGAGGTCGGCGAGCCGGCGGGCCAGCGTGGGGTAGTCGCTCGTGTGGTCCTCGAACAGGGCGCGAATCTCGTCCTCGTTGGCGAAGACGACATCGATGCCGTGGCGGAACTGACTGAAGAGCCAGTCGCGCGAGGCGTTGACCACCTCGAACGAAGATAGGTCGAGGCTGGTGGTGCACCGGGCGGCGCGGGCGGCCGCGAGCACGGCATCGGCCAGCGCGCGGTTGAACACGAGGTAGCCCTCGATGTGCGCGTGCCGGCTCCCGGCGAAATCGGCGGCCGTCACCTCGCTGGGTGCGAGTGTCATCGCGGCGCCCAAGCAGGTGCGCATCGTCCGCTGCGCATCGGGGGTGACCAGCGCGAGGCAACGGGCGTTGGCGTGGGCGCCGTACTTGAAGCGCGAGCCGTCGACGCCGGCGGACTCGAAGGCGTGCCGATAGATCTGCGCGAGGTTGTCGCGGCCGAGCTTGCCCAGGAAAGTCGTGCGCAGTCCGAGCCGGGAGGCGTTGTAGGTCGCGTTGGCGGCCGAGCCACCCGTGGCGTACGCGGGTTCGCCGTCCAGCAACCCGACGATGCGGTGCATCTCATCGTGATCCACGAGCACCATCCCGCCCTTATCTCCTGCCACATGCCGGTGCAGAAAGTCGTCCGGCACGCGGGCGAGCAAATCCATGATGGGTGAACCGACACCGATGAGGTCGAAGGAGGGGGACATGGGCGAGAGGCGAGGGGCGAGAGGCGAGGGGCGAGGGGCGAGGGGCGAGGGGCGAGGGGCGAGGGGCGAGCGAGCGTGGGCTCAAGAAGTCACGTCTTAAAATTGAGTCCGATCCGATCGCCTATCGCCTCTCGCCCCGCGCCTCACATCGATACCGTCAGATTCGTCGCCAGCAGCGGTTCGTCGTCGATTTCGATCAACAGCGAGTAATCACCGGGCTGGGGGAAGGTCAGGTTGCGGATTTCGTTGATGAGATTGATCCGATGCAGCGGGCTTGGGGAATCGAACGGCCGCTCGAGCAGCGGCTGGGGGTTGGTGGGGTCCAGCCCCATCGAGATCCGCAGCTTGTGCGCCCCGCCCGCGCAGTCGGTGAGGGTGAGGAACCAGATCATGAACGGGTGCGTGACGGGAAACTGCCGGGCCTGGATGTTGGAGAAGACGCCCAGAATGGTGTGTTTTCCCGAGCCGGGGTCGATGTGAACACCGTCGCAGGTGAGCCAGGCTAGGAGCTGCGGTTTGGAATGCACCAACTGAGCAGGGCCGGGGGCGAGAAGCGGCGCAAATGATTTTTCTTGGACTCGAACGCCGCTCCCGGCTTGGTGGCCGGGTGTCGCTCGCTCAAGTGGTAACGGAAAGCCTGCTGGTCGACCTGAGCGCCCACCCCCGGTGGCTGGTCGTGCTCGTGGGCACGTTCGTGGCGGCGTTGGCGATCTGGATCGTGATCAAGCTGCTGAAGTGGGCGCTGTGGCTGCTGTTCTTCGCGGTGCTCCTGGGCGGTACGTTTTGGGCCGCTTGCCTGTGGCTGGAGTGATCGGCCACATTTGCTTTCGATCTTTTACTTGCGCGTGCGAATCGCGCGGCCTCACGCTTGCCCCCCGTGAAATACATTTTCGTCACGGGAGGTGTCGTATCGTCGTTGGGCAAGGGGCTCACGGCGGCAGCGCTGGGCGCGCTGCTCGAGATGCGCGGCCTCACCGTTCGGATCCAAAAATTCGACCCTTACCTCAATGTCGACCCGGGCACCATGAGCCCGTTTCAGCACGGTGAGGTCTATGTCCTCGAGGACGGCGCGGAGACCGACTTGGATCTCGGCCACTACGAGCGCTTCACCAGTGGGAAGCTCTCACGGCTCAACAGCCTTTCCTCCGGCCAGATTTACGAGGCCGTGATCCAAAAGGAGCGGCGCGGCGACTATCTCGGCAAGACGGTGCAGGTCATCCCGCACGTCACGAACGAGATCAAGGAGCGCATCTACGCCGGCGGCAAAGACGCCGACATTCTGATCACCGAGATCGGCGGCACGACCGGTGACATCGAGGGCCTGCCGTTCCTCGAGGCCATGCGGCAGTTTGCCCTGGAGGTCGGACCGCGGGATGTCCTGTTCATCCACGTGACGCTCGTGCCGTTTCTCAAAGCGGCCGGCGAACTCAAGACCAAGCCGACCCAGCAGTCGGTGGCGAAACTGCGCGAGATCGGCATCCAGCCCCATGTGCTGGTCTGCCGCACCGATCACCCGCTCGACCACGACCTGCGCGACAAGCTGTCGATGTTCTGCAACGTGCCGGTCAAGGCGGTCATCGAGTGCCGGGACGTCGACCACTCCATCTACGAACTGCCCCTCGCGTTGCAGAAGGAAGGCATGGATCAGCTCGTGCTCGACCTCCTCGGCCTGAAGAATCCGCCGCCCGAAAAGAATATTTGGGAGGAGATCGTCCGCCGCATCCTCAATCCCAAGTACGAGGTCACGATCGGCGTAGTGGGAAAATATATCGAGCTCCAGGACGCGTACAAATCCGTCTACGAGTCGATCACGCACGCGGGCATCGCGAATCACTGCAAGGTCAACATCCGCCGGATCGACGCCGAGGATGTCGAGAAAAAGGGCGGGCTCGCCCTGCTCAAGGGCCTCGACGGCATTCCCGTTCCCGGCGGCTTCGGCGATCGTGGCACCGAGGGCAAGATCGCCGCGGCCAAGTACGCGCGCGAAAACAAGGTGCCCTACTACGGGCTCTGTCTCGGCCTCCAGATCGCGGTGATCGAGTTCGCCCGTAACGTGCTCAAACTGCAGGGCGCCAACAGCACCGAGTTCGATCCCAAACCCGCGCATCCCGTCATCAACATGATGGAGGAGCAGAAGGAAATCATCGACAAGGGCGCCACGATGCGGCTCGGCAGCTACGAGTGCGCGCTCACGCCGGGCACGCTGGCGCACAGGGCCTACGGCGCCGACAGCGTGCGCGAGCGGCATCGGCATCGCTATGAGGTCAACAACGCCTACGTCGGCCAGCTTCAGCGCGCCGGCATGGTCGTGAGCGGCGTGAATCCGCGGCGCAATCTCGTCGAAGTGATCGAGCTCAAGGGCCACCCGTGGTTCCTCGGCACGCAGGCGCATCCCGAATTCCAGTCGAAGCCGAATCGCGCACACCCGCTTTTCGCGGCCTTCATCGCCGCCGCGCTCAAGGAGAGCCGCCGGGAAAAGGGGGCCAAGCGCAAAGACGCGAAGGCCTCGCGAAAGGCCGCGAAGTCATGAACGCGCCCAAGTCCTCCCCTTGGCGTTTCTTGGCGTCCCCTTTGCGTCTTGGCGCTTAGACTTGTTGGCGTTCGCGCTTTGATGCTCTTCGATCCCGCCCGCCTTCTCCTGATTGCCGGCCCCTGCTCAATCGAAAACGAGTCAGTCTGCCGCGCCGTGGCCAAGGTGCTCGCGGAGCTGCGTGACGCGCGACCCGACCTGAACATCGTTTTCAAGGGCTCGTTCGACAAAGCCAACCGCACCTCGCTCGCCGGCGCGCGAGGCACCGGCATCGACGCGGGCCTCGCGCTGCTCGCGATGGTGAAGCGGGACTACGGTTTCCCTGTGCTCACCGACGTGCACGAGTCCGCGCAGGTCGCCGCCGTGGCCGAGGTGTGCGATGTCGTGCAGATTCCGGCGTTCCTATGCCGCCAGACCGACCTGCTGCTCGCGGCGGCTGCGACTGGACGAGTCGTCAACGTCAAGAAGGGGCCAGTTCCTCTCGCCCCAGGAAATGGTCCACGTGACCGCCAAGCTGCGCGAGGGCCACGCGCGCGAGATCTGGCAGACGGAGCGGGGCACGACATTCGGCTACCAAAACCTCGTCGTCGACATGCGCTCGTTCGCGATCCTGCGCCAGAACGGTTACCCGACGGTCTTCGACGCGACGCACGCCGTGCAACTTCCGGGCGCGGGCGGCGGCAAGAGCAGCGGCCAGCGCGAATTCGTCCCTCCGCTGGCGAAGGCGGCGCTCGCTGCGGGCGCCGACGGCCTGTTCATCGAGACGCACCCCGATCCGGCGCACGCGATCAGCGACGGGCCGAACATGATTCCGCTGGCCGAGCTGCCGGCACTGTTGGCGGACTGCATCGCCGTGTGGCAGGCGGTGCGCGGGGGCGCATCTCCTCGTTGACGCGGACCGAAGGCCGAAAACCAAAATACATTCGACTGTGGTAGGGGCTTTATGCCCCGACGGTTTCGCGAGTGAAATTCGGTCGGGGCGTAAAGCCCCTCC
>JBEIHL010000414.1:0-4362 GCA_040381375.1 Opitutaceae bacterium | reverse complement strand
TTGGGCGCGAGGCGGTAGGCGTTCTTGAAGTACTCCAGCGCCTGCTCGAGCTTCGACTCGTCGTTGTAGTGAATCATCATCAGCGGCTCGCCCTGCTTCACCTGCGTGCCGACCTTCTTGATTTCCGACACGCCGACCGAATGGTCGATCTTGTCGTGGGCCTCTTCCTTGCCCGCGCCGAGCAGATGTACGCCGCGCGCAATCATCGCCGCGTTGATGGTGTGCACATAACCGCGCTTCGGCGCCGGCAGTTTCCGAATATGGCGGGCGGCCGGGAATTTCTCCGGGTGGTCGATAAAAGTGGCGTCGCCGCCCTGCGCCTTGACGAGATCCTTGAACTTCTCGAGGGCGGAACCGTCGGTCAGGTGCTTCTGCACCGTTTGCTTGGCCGAGAGCGTCGAGCCCGCCACGCCGGCGAGACGGACGATTTCCATGCCGAGTTTGAGCACGAGCTCCTTCATATCCTCGGGGCCTTCGCCCTTGAGGAGCTGGATCGCCTCCTTGACCTCGAGCGAGGTGCCGACGGTATCGCCGAGCGGCTGATTCATGTCGGTGACAAGTGCCACGCAACGGCGCTTCATCGAGCGGCCCACGCGGGTCATCGATCGGGCGAGCTGCTTGGCCTGCTCGAGGTCCTTGATGAAGGAGCCGTTGCCCCACTTCACATCGATCACGAGGCCTTCGGAGCCTTCGGCCAGCTTCTTCGAGAGAACGCTGCCCGTGATGAGCGGCAGGCTGGGGATCGTGCCGGTTTCCTTGCGCAGTTCGTAGAACTTGGCGTCGGCCGGGGCGAGATCCTCGGTCTGCGCCACGATCGCGCCACCGATGCGGGCGAGCTGGGCGGAAAATTGTTCGTTCGTCTGGTTGCTCTTGAAGCCGGGGATCGCCGCCAGCTTTTCCAGGGTATTGATAATGTAGTCGTGCTCGACGCCACACATCATCGGCACCACGACGCCCGACGCCATCGCCAGGGGAACGAGCACCAGCGATGTCTTGTCGCCCACGCCGCCGGTCGAATACTTATCGATCTTCGGCTTCGCAATGTGTGACAGGTCAATCACCTCGCCGGAAAGCATCATCTCTTCCGTCAGATCCGCCGTCTCCTGCGCGGACATGCCGGAGAAGTAGATCGCCATCGCCAGCGCCGCGAGCTGGTGCTGGGGCATTTCGCCGTCCAGCGTGCTGTCGATGATGTAGCGGATCTCCTCTTGGGTAAACTCGCCGCCGTCGCGCTTTTTCTCAATCAGGAAATTGAAGCTCGGCTTGATGAAGCGACGAGTCGGGATGTTTCGTTTGCTGGTCATGAGTGATGAGTGTGCGTGAGCAAAGGCGGCTGCACCGCCAGGGCGGAAAAGTTTGCGAGCCAATGCACTTCCCTGCAAAAGTCGAGCCCAAAGCCGGACGGGATCCAGGGGCGATTTCAGGCGAACCGATTACACGACAAGTAACCGTTCGGTGGTTTAAGCCGCACGTACGTCCAGAGCGGGTCCCGCTACTGCGACGTCGCTCCGGCAGCCACCCACGCCGCGATGACCGCGCGTTCCTCGTCGGTCATCTTCGTGATGTTGCCGAGCGGCATCATCCGGGTGACGACCACTTGCTGGTAAATCCGCTGCGCGTTCTTCATCAAGGAGTCCGGGGTGTGGAGCACCACGCCGGCCGGCGGCTGGGCGAGCCCGGGAAACGTGGGTACCGGGGCGTGGCAGTTGAGACAACGCTCCCCCATGATCGCCCGTACGCGTTCGAAGGTGACCGGTCCGACCACCGGCGGCAGGGGCGCGATGCGGGGCGCGGTCCACCACGCTGCCGCCGCCAGCAGGATCGCGCCGATGATGGGATATTGCCACGCCAACACCCCCCGATGCTTGCGGTTGAAGAAGTGCCGGATGCTCACCCCAGCGGCCGCGATCAGCGTGAGCACCGCCCATGCGTGCGGGTGACCAAACGTCGCCGAGAAGTGATTGCTGATCATGATGAACAGCACCGGCAGCGTGAAGTAGTTGTTGTGCACGCTGCGTTGCTTCCCCCGCTGCCCGAAAACCGGATCCGGCATCCGGCCCTCGCGCATCGTGCGGACCATTTCGCGCTGGGCCGGAATGATCACGAAGAACACGTTCGCCGCCATGATGGTGCCGATGGCCGCGCCCACGTGAATGTAAGCCGCCCGCCCGCCGAGAAACTGGTGCAGGCCCCACGCCAGCACCGTGAGCAGGCCGAACACGACCGCCCCCAGCCAGCCGTCGCGCCGGCCGAGCGGCGAGCGGCAAAGGACATCATAGATCAACCAGGCGCCCACCATGCTGCCCAGCCCGATACCGACGGCCTGCCCGGTGCTCAGAGCCGCGACCGACGGATCCACCATCATCGTCTGCGCGCGCAGCCAGTAGACGACGACCAGCAAAGCCGTACCGGAAAGCCAGGTCGTATAGGCCTCCCATTTGAACCAGTGCAGCTTGTCCGGCAGCGACGCGGGCGCGACGGCGTACTTCTGCGGATTGTAGAACCCGCCGCCATGGACGGCCCAGAGTTCGCCGGACACCCCCTTCCGCGCCTGCTCCGAACCAGGCGCCGGCGGTTCGAGGCTGTTGTCCAGCCAGATAAAATAGAACGAAGCGCCGATCCAGGCTACTCCGGCAATGATGTGCAGCCAGCGGAGCAGCAGGCTCAGGAATTCGAAGAGATGGGCGTCCATGGACTGCGCGGGGTAGCCCGCCAAGCTGCCGGGATGCCAACGTGAACCCCGCGGCGGTGCAATCAATCTCGAGTCGAAAAATCACGGGCCCGGGCCCAAGCCCGACCTGAAACTCGCCTCCACTGTGCTGGCGCCGCCAAACTCCACGCTTGCCCGCGGCGCGGCCCATCCGGTTCTCTGCGGTTATGCACGTCTCGCTCAACCTCGCCGCCGACCTCGATGCGGCCCTCGCGGCGGCCGCCGTCGCCGCCGGGCTGCCCGACGCCGCCGCGTTCTCGCCCGAGGTCCGCACCGCCGATCCACGGCACGGTGACTTCCAGGCCAACGGGGTCCTGGGCTACGCGAAGGCGCGCAAACTCAACCCACGCGCGACCGCCGAACAGCTCGTCGCCGCCCTGCCCGCCTCGATGCGCGAGTCTTTCGACCTCGTGATTGCCGGACCGGGCTTCATCAACTTCACCCTCCAGCCCGCCGCGCTGCTCGCGTGGGTGCGGGCCTACGACTCGGTCGGTCGCCTGCGCACCGGCGCCGCCGCGGCGCACGCCGGCCAGACCTGGGTGGTCGACTACTCCTCCCCCAACACGGCCAAGCAAATGCACGTCGGCCACCTGCGCTCCGCCGTCATCGGCGAGGCGATCTGCCGGCTGCTCGAGTTCACCGGCGCCCGGGTGATCCGCGACAACCATCTCGGCGACTGGGGCACGCAATTCGGCAAACTCATCTACGGCTACAAGCGCTGGGTGGATCAGGCCGCGCTCGCCGCCGACGCGATCGAGGAACTCGAACGGCTCTATAAATTGGGCAACAACGCCACTCCCGACGGCTCGCCTGAGCTCGAGGAGGCGCGCCGCGAACTGGTGAAGCTGCAGAACGGCGACCCCGAAAACGTGGCCCTCTGGCAGACGTTCTCCGAGGTCAGCCTCGCTGCGTTCCAACAGATCTACGACCGGCTCGGCATCCGCTTCGATCACCACCTCGGTGAGAGTTTCTACAACGACAAGGTCGACCGCGTGTACCGCGAGCTCGACGAAGCGAAAATCGCCGAAATCAGCGAGGGCGCGCTCGTGGTGTTTCATCCCGAGCACCCGCGCTTCAAGACCCAGCCGTTCCTCGTGCGCAAGGCCGACGGCGCGAGCAACTACGCCTCGACCGATCTCGCGACGGCGCTGTACCGGACCGAGCACTTTAACGCGCACGGCATCGTCGTTGTCACCGACTTCCGCCAGGCCGACCATTTCGAGCAGCTCTTTCTCACGGTGAAGAAATGGTTCGCCGCCCGCAGCTACCGGGTGCCCGAACTACACCACGTCACCTTCGGCGCCGTCACGGGCGAGGATGGCAAGGCGCTGAAAACCCGCAGTGGCGACGTGATCCGGCTGAAGGCGCTGCTCGACGAAGCGGTCGACCGGGCGTTCGCGATCGTCTCCGAGAAAAACGCCGATCTGCCCGAGGCCGAGCGCCGCAAGATCGCCCAGATCGTCGGCGTCGGTGCCGTGCAGTACGCCGATCTCTCGCAGAACCGGAGCAGCAATTACGTGTTCTCCTGGGACAAGATGCTCGCGCTCGACGGCAACACCGCCCCGTACCTGCTCTACGCGGTCGCGCGCATTCATTCGATTTTCCGCCGCGCCGGCGTCACGCCGGGCGATCCCGCCGCCGAGGCCGCCGCC
>JBEIHL010000413.1:0-4364 GCA_040381375.1 Opitutaceae bacterium | reverse complement strand
TCCCGTTCTTGGCGATGAGGCCCACGAGCGTGATCAGGCCGATCTGCGAGTAGATGTTGAGCGACGTCTTCCCCAGGAAGATCGGCAACATCGCGCCGACGAGCGCCAGCGGCACCGAGCCGAACAGGATGATGAACGGATCGCGGAAGCTGTTGAACTGCGCCGCGAGCACCAGGAAGATGAGCACCAGCGCGAGCGCGGCCGCCTGCCAGAGCGCGTTGCCCTCGTAGCGCAGTTGGCGCGACTGCCCACCGTAATCGATCGAGTACCCGGCCGGAAGGATTTCCGCCGCCTTGGCCTCGAGCTTCTTCAGCGCCTGGTCGACACTTGGACCGACGCCCGTGATCTTGACGGAGTTGAGCTGCTGGAACCGGTTCAGGGTGCGCGGCTGCACCGTCTCCTTGAGCGTCGCCACCGTGGAAAGCGGGATCAGTTGGCCGTGCGGACCGCGGATCCGGTAATCGAGGAGCTGCGCGGCATTGAGCCGTTCACCCCGCTCGACCTGAGGAATCACGCGGTAGCTGCGACCCTCGTTGACGAACCGGTTGACGTAACCGCCGCCGAGCATCGCTCCGAGATCTCGCGCAACATCGGAGAGGTTGAGTCCCATCGACGCGACCTTGTCCTTGTCGATCTCGATCCCGACCTGCGGAAGATCGAACTTCAGGTCCGAGTCGGCGAAGTAGAACGTCGGCGCGCCGCCTCCGGCGTTGGCCTCGGTGTTGGCGTAGAGCACGAGTTGGCTCGCGAACTCCTGCATCTCCCGGTGGTCGGCCGTGGAACGCATGACGAACTCGATCGGCAGCGAGCCACCCGACGGCAGCGGGTCCGGAGTCGTGATGACCACGTTCATGCCGGGGATGGCGGCCGCGGGTCCCTGGAGAGACTGCTCGATCTCCAAGGAACTGCGCTGGCGGTCCGACCACGGTTTCAGGATGATGCCCGAGAACCCGAAGTTGGCCCCGATCAACTGGAACGAGTTGTCGTACTCCTTCACGCTGGTGAACATCTTCTGCACCTCCTCGCCGTAGATGACGTTGTGGTCGATGGTCGCCGTCGGTCCCGGCAGCAGAATGCTGAACACCACGCCCTGGTCCTCCTTGGGCGCGAGTTCGCTCTGGGCGAACATGAAAAACGGCGCCAGCAACAGCGTGAACATGCACGCCCCGGTCAGCAGGTACTGAGTCCACTGATACCGACGGCCGAGGAAAAGATCGAAAACGATGGTCAGCAGCGCTCCGACCAACGCAGCCGCCAGCAGACCAATCGCGAGCGGTGCTGCCGCCGTCTTCGCCGCGTCGAGGCCGAAAATCGCCCAGACGATCCCGAACGCAATCGGCCAGAACGGCAGCCACAGGAGCAGGGCCCAGAGGAGGAGCTTCCACGAGCCGCGGCGGTTTTCCCTCAGTTCGACCAACCGCCCCACGCTGTGCTCATACCGGCTCCGCAGCCGGTCGAAGAGATGATTGATCCGGCCGGTCAGGCCCTTCTCCTCGTCCGCGTGATTCTTGAGCAGATAAGCGCTCATCATCGGCGAGAGCGTCAGCGCCACAAAGCCCGACACCGCGACGGCGCCGGCGAGCGTCATGGCGAACTCACGGAACAGCGCACCCGTCAGGCCGCCCTGGAACGCGATCGGTGCATACACCGCGGCGAGCGTGATCGTCATCGAAATGACGGGACCCACGAGTTCGCGGGCGCCAAGAATGGCGGCATCGATGGGAGTCCGGCCCTCGCGGATGTGGCGTTCGACGTTTTCGACGACGACGATCGCGTCGTCGACCACGATACCGACCGCGAGCACGATCGCGAGCAGCGTGAGCAGGTTGATGGTGAAGCCGAAGGCCAGCATGATCGCCAGCGCGCCGACCAGCGAGAGCGGCATCGCGACGATCGGGATGAGGACCGACCGGATCGAGCCCATGAAAAGGAAGATAACGACCATCACGATCAGCAGCGTCTCGATCAGCGTCTTCACGATCTCATGCAGCGCGTCGTCGATGTACTTGGTGGCGTCGTAGGCGATCTTCGCGCTCAGGCCCGCGGGCAGGCTGCGCTCGATGTCCGGCATCACCTCCCGGACCCGCTGGATGACCTCGACGGTGCTCTCGCTCGGCAGCACCCAGATGCCCATGAACGTCGCCGTCTGGCCGCCGAAGCGCACCTCTTCGTCGTAGCTTTCCGCGCCCAGCACGACCTCGGCGACATCCTCCAGCCGCACGATCGCGCCGTCCTTTTCCGCCACGACGAGCTGACGGAACTGCTCGACGTTCTTGAGATCGGTGTTGGCGACGAGGCTCATGCTGAGCATCGAGCCCTTGGTGGAGCCGACCGCCGCCAGGGCGTTGTTCGACTGGAGGGACTGGCGGATCTCCGCGGGGCTGAGTCCGCGGGCCGCGAGTTCGTCCGGCTTCAGCCAGACCCGCATCGCGAACACCCGGCCACCGAGCACATCCGCCTTCTGCACGCCTTTCACCGCGGAGAGCCGCGGCTGCACCATGCGGTTCAGGTAGTCGGTGATCTGGTTCTGGTCGAGCTTGTCGGAGTAGAAGCTGAGATACATCGACGCGAACTGGTTGTCCGCGGTCTCGACGCTGATCGTCGGCGACTCGGCCTCCGGCGGCAGCTCGCCGCGCACCTGGTCGATTTTGGCGCTGATCTGCGCCAGGGCGGCGTTGGTGTCGAAGTTGAGCCGCAGAAACACCTTGATCGTGCTGATGCCGGCGCGGCTTTCCGACTCGATGTAGGAGATGCCGTCGGAGCTCGCGATCACGCGTTCGAGCTGCGTGGTGATGTAGCCGCGCACCGTGTCGGCGCTGGCGCCGAAGTAGATGGTGGTGACGTTGACGACCGCACTGTCGGAGCGCGGATACTGGCGGGTGTTGAGCTTGAAGTAGGAGACGACTCCCACGACCAGGATCACGATATTGACGACCAGTGCGATGACCGGTTTGCGGATGAAAAGGTCGGTGAAACTTTTGGACAGCATGGCGAAGCCCTCGGAATGAACAGGTGGGTGGTGCGGCAGGGGGCCGAACTCAGGTATTGGCGGGCTTCGGGGTCGCGGTGGCCTGGGGCTGCACGGTGTTGTTCACCTGGACCGGCATGCCGTTGCGCAGTTTGAAGACCCCGATCGAGACGACGGTCTCGCCGGCCTTCACACCCTCGGTGATCGCGACGAGGTCACCGCGGGTGGACCCGAGTTTCACGAACTGCTGGCGCACGCCGAGGAATTCGTTCCCGTCCTTGTCCTTCACCTTCTCGACGATGAACACGGAGTTGCCGTACGAGGCGTAAGAGATGGCGGTGGCGGGCACGACCACCAGCGCCTCGGCCTTGGGCATCTGCACCTCGATGCGCGCAAACATGCCCGTGCGGAGCTGTTCCTTGGGATTGGCGATGATGGCCTGCACGGAGATGTTCCGGGTGGCCGGATCGACCTCCGAATTGATGGCGGAAATCGTGGCCTCGAACGGGGTGCTTTCGAAGGCATCGACCATGATCGAGACCTTGTTTCCGAGGGAGATCAACGGGAGCTGGCGCTGCGGAATCGAGAAGTTGGCGAAGATCGGGTCGAGCTTCTGGAGCGGCAGGAGGGGCGCGCCGCGCGCCACAAACTGGCCGAGATTCACGTGCCGGATACCGACGCGGCCAGAGAAGGGGGCGCGCACCTGTTTCTTGGCGATGAGGGCCTTGATCGCATCGACCTCGGCGCCGGATTGCTTGAACGTGGCGGAGGCCGCGTCGAACTCGGACTTCGAGATCGCCTTCTGTTCCCAGAGATCCTTCGTGCGGTCCAGGTTCACCCGCGAGAGTTCGGCCCGCGCCTCCGCGGCCGCAAGTTGCGGGCGCTCCGTGGTGGTATCGAACTCGATCAGCAGGTCGCCGGCCTTAACCGCCGCGCCGTTGTCGGCGGCGATCTTCACGATCACGCCGTCGGCGTCCGCACTCAGCGTCACGCCCTCGACGGGCGCCAGCGTGCCGATCGACTTGATCGAGGTAAACCAGTCGACGGCCTTCGCCTCCGCCGTGCTGACCGAGGCCGGCGGCACGGTGTGGGGCGCCGACATCATTTTCTTGATTTGCGCCGTCTTTACGGCGCCCAGGGTAAGCACAACGACGGCGAACGCGCCGAGGGTGAGGATGAACTTCTTGATCATGGGAATGGCAGGAATTACGGGTCGGATCTTACGCTGGAAAGTCAACGGGTGGCAGCAACCGGGACGGTTTCACGGGGCCGCCCGGTTCCGGTCTCGCCGGGAGAAGGCTCCTCGGCCGCCCGGGCGAGGACCTTCGTGAGCAGCCGCACAAACGTGCGGCGGTCGTTTTCGCTCAGCGGCGCCATCAGCCAGGCCATCCGCCGG
>JBEIHL010000412.1:0-4367 GCA_040381375.1 Opitutaceae bacterium | reverse complement strand
CCACGAAACACCCCAAAAACACGAAACTCAGTTCCTTTCGTGCCTTTCGTGTGTTTCGTGGGCCACTCAAAGCTCAGAATCGTCCCTGAATTCCCGCCGTGATCTTCGGCTTGGTTGGGCGCACTTGGAAGGGTCGGTCTTCCGAGACGAAGTAGGTTCGGAAGAGATCTTCCGCGAAAAGATTCTCGATGTTGAAGAAGTAGCTCAGGCGCGGAGTGACGGTGTATTTCACCTTCACGGTCGTGGCCGTCTTCGGCATGTCGTAAACCATCGCCGCCGGGTTGGCCGCAATCGTCACGAGCCGCGACGAGCGCCAGTTCCACTGCCAGCGCAGGTAGAGGCCGCGGTAGAGGTACGTCGCTGCGATATTCGCCGTCTCCGGAATCAGGCCGGCGACCTGGGTCGTCGCCACCGTCCCGCCGTAGTCGCCGCGCGATTCGACCTTGGTGTAGTTCACGTTCACGCCGAGTCCGCGCAGCAGCCCGGGCAGGAAGCGAAACTGCTGCTGGTAGCTCAGCTCGAACCCGCGATAGCGCGCGGCGCCGCCGTTCGACGTCGTGATGACGGAGAATCCCCCGTACTCGCCCTCGTAACCGTTGTTCGGGCCGAAGCCGATGATCTGGCTGCGGTCGGTGAAGATGAAGTCGCTCAGTTCCTTCAGGAACACGCCGGCCGAGAACAACCCGATCGGCTCGAAGTAATACTCCACGCTGGCGTCGAAATTATTCGAGAACTGCGGCTTCAAGCCCGGGTTGCTCACGGTCAGCGTCTCGGCCTGATAGTTGGCCGAGGAGTTGGGCATGATCTGGCCGAAGTCCGGGCGCCCGATGCCGGTGGAATAACTCAACCGGCCGACGAGTCCGGTGCGGTCCGCGTACTTGAAGTGTACGCCCGGGAAAACGTTCAGGTACTTGCCGGACGCCGTGGTCCGTCCGCCGTACTGGGCAAACGCCCGCCGCCGCGTCTCCTCCTCCGTCACCGGCCCGACCCAGGCGGCCCGCCGCGCGGCTTCCGCCGGCGTCAGTTCGACCAGCGGACCCTCGCCGTCGGTCCGCGTCTCCTCCACCCGGATACCGCCGAGCACCGACACGGGGCCGAGCTGCACGCTGCCCATGACGTACGCGCCGGCCACCGACTCCTTCACCTGCCGGTCATTGGTGAGCACCTGCATGTAGTGATAGGCCAGATCGTCGGTCCACAGTCCGGGGTTGTCGCGCTGGTGCTGCGCGATCAGGTACGAATCGAGCATCGGCATCGTGGGTTCCTTCGACTTGCCGAGATAGCTGGCGACGATCTCACCATAGCCCGTGTTGCGCGCGAGAAACTGGTCGAGCCGGCCGATGTTGCCGGGCGTGTAACGGCGGCTGCTGTGCGCCAGCTCGCGCTCGTGCTCCCGGTAATTGAAGCCGGTCTTGATGAAGGTCGGCACCGGCAGGTTGAACGACTTCCTCAGATTGAGCCGGGCGTTGAGGATGCCGTCCTGGCCGTTGCGATGCGGCTGCGTGAGCGTGAGCCCGGTGTAGTTGTTCAGGTCATAGATGCTCGGTCCGGCCGTCTGCGTGACCACCGGCATCGCGCGATTGCCGCTGCGGTCAACGGTCCAGCCGAGGTTGCGCAGGTTCGCCGTGACGGTGCCCTTCGGGATCTCGTCGTAGTGCCGGTTGATCGGCGACGTGTCGTAGTAGGTGTTCGAGTGCGAGTAGCTCGCCCCGTAGTCGAGGTGCAGGCCGTTCCGGAACCGGTGCCGCACGGAAGGCTGCAGCACGAACGTCCGGCCCGACTTGTCGTTCGTCGTGCTCGTCAGGGTGGCGAGCGAGTTGTTGCTCGTGAGCACTTCGGTGAACGTATCCGTGAAGCCCGGCATGATCGTGCCCGTGCCGGTGCGGACACCCTGGGCGTTGAAGGTCGCGATCGACTGCGACGTCGTCAGCGAACGCTGCTGGATGTACGACGCCTCCTGGAACCAGTTGTAGACCGTGTTGACGGTGATGATCGTCTCGTCGCTCAGCTTGTAGTCGACCTTGAAGCCGGACGAGAGCCGGGTGCGCGGATTGCCCAGCACCTCGGGCCCGACCACCGAGTACACATAGCGGGGCGCGGCCAGGGTAAGCTGGTCGCGGATCGTCGTGCGCAGGTCGGCGCTCGGATCGACGTGCCACGTACCCGTGAACAGGATACCGATGTTCCGCTTGGCCCCGATGACGTCCGAGTAGGTGAAGTTCAAAGACGGCCCGATGCCGTTGATCGGCTCCTTCAGCTTGCTGTCGGCGGGCGCGCGCCGGCCGGGCCGGTTGACGATGCCGAGCGTGTACGACAAGGAGCGGGCGTCGGCGCGGTCGAACGCGCTCTTCGAGATCATGTTCACGCTGCCACCGATCGAGTCGGCGTCCATGTCGGGCGTCGGCGCCTTCGTCACCTCGATCGTCTCGACCAGGTTGAGCGAGGCCTGCTCGAACTCGAAGGCCCGCCCGGTGTTACCCGAGGCCGAACTCGCCATGCGCTCGCCATCCATGGTCACCGAATTCAGGTCGGCGTTGATGCCGCGGATCGCAACGGTGCGCACCTCCATCGCGACATAGTCGGCGGTGATGCCCGGGAGGCTCTGGAGGAAATCGCCCACGTTGCCGCCGGCGACGTTGCCCAGGCTGTCGGTGGCGACGACGTTCTTCACGTTGACGGCGTCGCGCTGCTTCGTGATCGCGAGTGCATTGCCCTCGCGCACGCCTTCGACGGTGAAGGTGCCGAGCGTGTAGACATCGGAGGTTAGTTTCACGTCTCGGCGAACCGTCCCGCCGACGGGCACGGGCACGCGGATCGTCTCGTTCGTCAGTCCGAGGTACGACACCGCGAGCTGCGCCTCTCCCGCGGGCACCCGGATCTCGAAGCGGCCGTCCCGATCGGTCAGAGCCGACGCACCCGACCCGACCAGCTCAACGCGCGCGCCCTCGAGGAAGGCGGTCGTGGCGGCGTTGCTGACGAAGCCGGTGACGGTGCCGGCGGCTCCCGCCTCCGCGGCGGAAATCGACCTGGCCGGGGCAAAGACGATTACGGACCACGCGAAGAGGAGGCGGAACGGGGCCAGGGGATGCACATTATGAGGGGGATCGACGCACCATCCTTAGTCAACCCGTCTCAAGGTTGCCGTCGCTCCACGGGCTCCGGCCAGGCGAGGTGGCGATGAAGGAAACGGAATGTGCCGACGCCGTGGATCGTATGGGGCCCGTCGAAGTACTCGATCTCCGTCCGATTCGCGAGACCGAGCCGGTTGTAGAGCCGGTTCACCTTGGCGTACTCGTACGCGACAGTTTCATCGTTCGCGACGCCGTCGTTGTGACCGCGCTCGACCATGAACGGCCGCGGCACCATCAACGCGGCGAGCTCGGCGTAACCAAAACAGAGCCCCATGCGAAATTCGGGCCGCTCGTAGGCCTCGTTGTAGATGTAGGCCTTCAAGGTCTGCGTCGTCGCGTTCTTCCACGTCCACTCGTTGAAATCGCCCGAGCAGATCGCCAGCGCGTACCGCTCGAGCAGCACCGGCACGCGCATGGCCGTCTGGCCACCATACGAGAGGCCGTAAAAACCGATGCGCTTCGGATCCACCTCGGGCCGGCCCGCCAGGAAGTCGAGCAGGCGCTCGTGCTGGGCGAGAATGATCGAGAAGATCGTCTTCCCGATCGGCTGCGCCTTCCGCTGCAGCACGCGCGAGGGATCGTCGCCGCGATAAGGATTGTGCGGCACGAACACGATGAAGCCACGCTCGACCAAGCGCACCGCGTAGGCCTGGTACGTCTCGTACGCGCGCGCGTTCACGTCCTCGTTGATCAGGTCCGCGGGCAGGCCGCGCACGCCGTGCTGCGTCACGACGACCGGCCGGCGCTCACCGGGTTTCAGGTCCTTGGGCAGGAGCAGATAGCCCCAGGCGAAAACATCGGGCAGCACGTCGAGCACGACTTCGTAACCCGCCCACGCCGGCCGGTCGTGGATCAGGCGCGTCCGCGGGTTCAGCGGCCGGTCATCGGTCGGGAACCGGCCGATACGTTCGTCCCAGGCCGCGGCCCGATACGGCTGCATCGCCTCGTGCCAGGCCGCCGGCGTCGTCGGCTTCACGTTCTGCCAGAGAAACGCGTCGCGGGCGTCCGCGGCGAAAAGAATCTGCCGCTGCGTGTACCGCTCCAGGCCGCGGACCACGCGCTCCTGCCGCGCCGCCGAGTCGAAGTGCGGACGCCGTGCCACGGGCGCTGGTCCCGGCGGACGCACGTCGCCGCTGCCGACGCCCAGGCTGCGCAGGAACGCCCGCAGCGTTTCATCCGCGAGCGGACCGATCTCCGCCCCACCCGCGCCCGCATGCAGTCGCACCGCCGCGGCGT
>JBEIHL010000411.1:0-4375 GCA_040381375.1 Opitutaceae bacterium | reverse complement strand
GCACCATCACGGTCGAGGAGAACAAGTCGATCGAGACCACCCTCGATGTCGTCGAGGGTATGCAGTTCGACAAGGGCTATCTGTCGCCCTACTTCGCGACCAACGCGGAAGCGCAGGAAGCCGTGCTCGAGGACGCTTACGTTCTCATTCACGAAAAGAAGATCGCGAATCTGCAGGAGTTCCTCCCGCTGCTCCAGGTCGTGGCCAAGAGCGGCAAGCCGCTTCTCGTCATCGCCGAGGAAGTGGAAGGCGAAGCCCTCGCCGCGCTCGTCGTGAACAAGATTCGCGGCACGATCAACGTGTGCGCGGTCAAGGCCCCTGGCTTCGGCGATCGCCGCAAGGCCATGCTCGAGGACATCGCGATCCTCACCGGCGGCCGCTGCATCACGGAAGACCTCGGCATCAAGCTCGAGAACCTCCAGATCAGCGATCTCGGCAAGGCGAAGCGCATCGTGGTCGACAAGGAAAACACCACGATCGTCGAAGGCGGCGGCAAGTCGTCCGACATCCAGGGTCGCGTAAAGCAGATCCGCCGTCAGATCGACGAAACGACCTCCGACTACGACCGTGAGAAGCTCCAGGAGCGTCTCGCCAAGTTGGCCGGCGGCGTAGCCGTCATCAACGTCGGTGCTTCCACCGAGGTCGAGATGAAGGAAAAGAAGGCCCGCGTTGAAGACGCGCTGCACGCCACGCGTGCGGCCGTCGAAGAGGGCATTGTCGCGGGTGGTGGCGTCGCGCTGCTCCGTTGCGGCAAGGCCATCGACAACGTCAAGCTCGAGGGCGATGAGGCCATCGGGGCTCAGATCGTCCGTCGCGCCATCGAGTCGCCGATTCGCATGCTCTGCGCCAATGCCGGCGTCGAGGGTGCCGTGGTCGTCGGTCAGGTTGCGTCCGGTAAGGGCAACTTCGGCTACAACGTCGCCACGGGCGACTACGAAGACCTCGTGAAAGCCGGCGTGGTTGACCCGACGAAGGTCACCCGCACCGCGCTGCAGAACGCGGCTTCGATCGCCGGCCTGCTGCTCACGACCGAGTGCATGATCACCGAGATCCCGGAGAAGAAGGAAGCTCCGGCGGGCGGTCACGGCCACGGCCCGGGCGGCGGCATGGACTACTAAGATTCACAACCGCGCGGAGTTTTCCGCCCGATTGTTTTAAGAAAGGCGCACCGTTTCGGCGGTGCGCCTTTTTTCTCTCCAGGCGGAGGCCGCCCGTGAGTCGCCCGACGAGTGAATGCCGCCATCGTGTGATTGCAGAACCGGGTCCGGCCGCCTACAGCGAAGGGAAATGAATTCCCCGCTCCAAGGTGCGCTGGCATCCGTTGTTCTTCTGACCTTGTCGTTCGTTCCGCTGCCGGCGCAGCCGGTGGAGCGTGCTGAAGTCGAGTCGCTGCGGGCGCGCATTCGGGATCTTGAACTGCAACTGACGGCCCTGATGAGCCGGCTCGACGCGCCAGTACCCGAGGCTCGCGTCGCGGAGCTTCGTGGCGCCACGGCGCCGGAACCGACAAAGCGCATCCAACCGCCGGCGTCGTCCGATGCGGCATGGCTCCGAACCCTGATCCATATCGATGCGCGGGCTTTTCTCGAAGGGACCGGCCGGGATACGTTGGTCTTGCGGCGGGCGCGGCTGTTGGCCGAGGGGGAGATGGCGCCAGGCATGCGCTATAACCTGGTTTCGGACTTTGGCGGCAACGCCATCGCGCTGCTCGATGCCAGTCTGACTTTTGATTTTGCGCCGGGGCTGCAACTCCGGGCGGGAAAGTTCAAGTCTCCGCTCGGGATGGAGATTTTGCATCCGACGCGTGCGGTCACCTTCACGGAGCGATCGCTGGTCAGCGGTTTGATGCCGAACCGCGATGTCGGCGTGCAGCTTTCGTCGACTCCCACCGATGGTGGCCTGCAGGCGACCGTCGGCATCTTCAACGGAGGGGTCGATGGGACGAATGCAGGCAATCAGGATTTCGACCGTCACCGGGATGTGGTCGGACGGATTCTCGTGGAGCCTTTCCGAACCTCGTCGGTGTCGGCATGGCGCGGGTTGACGATTGGCGTCGGTGGCAGCCATGGACAGCGCCGCACGAGCGAGGGCCGGACCCAGGCGTACCGGACGGCCGGCCAGGAAAGCTATTTCTCGTACCTCTCCGCGGTGGAGGCGGACGGAGCGGCATGGCGGCTTTCGCCCCAGTTCGATTACCGAGTCGGTCCGCTCGGCCTGTTCGGTGAGTACGCCATTTCGGCGTCCCGCCTGCGCCCGGACAGCAACAGCAACGCCCTCAGCCTGCGACACCGGGCGTGGCAGCTCACGGGCGGGTATGTATTCACGGGCGAGGATTCCAGCGCGACGGGAGTGGTGCCTCGGGTGCCCTTCGACCCAGGCGTGGGCGCGTGGGGTGCGTTTGAAGTGGTGGCGCGCTGGTCCGAGGCGAACCTGGATGACGCGGCGTTCCCGCTTCTGGCGGCACCGGATACCAGTGTATCCGGCGCCCGTTCCATCGCGGTGGGACTGAACTGGTACCTCAGTGGCGCCGTGCGCGCGATGTTCAACTACCACTACAGCCAGTTTGACGCCATGCACGGCGCGCTGCGCGCGGGCGGAGCGGTCCGCCGGCCGGAGGAGGGCGTCTTCGTTTCTCGGTTACAGCTCGCGTTCTAGGATCCGCAACGGGGTCTGCCCGTTACTTGCAGTGATTAGATTCCGCGCACCTGCAGTCTGGCTTTCGCTCAGCGCGCGGAAAGTTCAGCGACTTTCGCCGCGAGTTTTTCGAACGGCAGCCGGTCACTGTTGTTCTTGCCGACGAAGCGGAAGACTTCCTTGCCATCCGGCCCGAGCAGGATTGTCGCGGGATAGTGCACGATTTGGCCGTGGAATTTGTAGCCGTCCGGAATTGCGAAGGCCTTGGCGAGGGTCGCCTCCGGATCCCGGTAGATCGGGTTCCGCGCCAATTCTTCGGGCGGCAGTTTCCCGGCCCAGGCGGCGATCTCCTGCTCGGTGTCCGGTTTGACAAAGACCTGCAAGACATCCCTGAGCCCGGCCGCCTTGGTGAAATAGTCACGGGTGTGCCGGAGACAGTGCGGGCACTCGGTCTTGAGCAGGAAGTGCAGCGCGACGTATTTTCCTTTCGCCTCCGACAGCGAGAAGGTCGCCTGGCTCGTCGCCGACTGTAGCGTGAAGTGCTCTGGATTCGCGGCCAGAAGCGGACGGGAGAGCGAGGCGAGGGTGAAGGCAAGAGCGACGAGGGTAACGGTGCGGAGGAGCTTCATGGCGAGGATGGTTTGGTCTGGTTTCAGATGTAGGAGCGGCGAGCGCACGGTTGATTCCCGTTATTGCCGATTTGTTTCCGTGTCACTCCGGGAGCGCTTGGATTCACCATCTGTCGTCCCCCGCTCGACAACCCTCCTCGTCCCCGCACGCTGCCGTCATGGAGGTCATTTTTCTGGGCACCGGCACGTCACAGGGCGTGCCGCTCATTGCGTGCGATTGCGCGGTGTGCTCCTCGCCTGATCCGCGGAACCAGCGCACGCGCGCCTCGATTCACGTGGTGATGGACGGCCTGCACGTGCAGGTCGACGCGGCGCCGGAATTTCGGCTGCAGTGTATTCGCGAGAACATCCGGCAGATGGATTTCTTCATCCTTACCCATGGTCATGCCGACCACATTGCCGGCATGGACGACCTGCGGCGCTACTGCGATCTGCTTGGAGGCAACGCGCTGACCGTCTTCACCACGGAAGAGGGCATGGGGCGCGTGCTCGCGATGTACCCGTATGCCATGGCGGAACGGCCGATCGCCAAAGGCTACGCCGCCTTCAAGCTCATCGCCATGCCCGGCCGACTCGACCTCCCGCAGGGCACGATCGAATCGACGCTGCTGCCCCACGGCGGGCTCGCTACGCTGGGCCTCGTGTTCACCGAACGGAGCAGCGGGACGAAGTTCGCCTACTTCACCGACTGCAAAAAAGTCCCGCCCGAGGCCGTGGCGCTCGCCCGCGGGGCGGCGGCGGTGGTCCTGGACGGCTTGCGCCCGCTGCCCCATCCGACGCACATGTCCATTGCCGAGGCGATCCAGGTGGCGCGCGAAATCGCGGCGCCGATGACGTGGATCACCCATCTCACGCACCTCAGCGACCACGCCGAGCTGGCGGCATCGCTACCCCCGGGAATCGCACCGGCCCACGACGGGTTGAGGCTGCATTTCTGATCCCGGGGCAGCGTGGTGGTCAGAACGGCCAGACCTGCGGAATCACGATCATCGCCACAATGAAACAGAGAATGTTGAGCGGCACGCCGACTTTGACGAAGTCGCGGAACTTGTAGCCGCCGATGCCGTAAATGTAGGTATTGGTCTGATAACCGATCGGCGTGGCGAAGGCGG
>JBEIHL010000410.1:0-4381 GCA_040381375.1 Opitutaceae bacterium | reverse complement strand
TATTTTTCCGTGTGCTCCGTGTGTTCCGTGGGCCGCATCATCCTCCGGCTTTCGTGCCTTTCGTGTGTTTCGTGGGCAGACCTCCGGGGCTTCCCACTCAAACAAACATCCCATCCCGCATCGGCCGGGTGAAGTCGCAGCGTTCCGCGATTTCCGGGTTGTGCGTGACGAGCACGACCGCCTGCCCTTGCTCCTTCGCCAGCCGGGTGAGCAGATCGAAGACGAGCGCGGAGTTCTTCACGTCGAGATTTCCGGTCGGCTCGTCGGCGAGAAGGATCGTCGGTTGGTTCGCCAGCGCCCGGGCCACCGCGACCCGCTGCTGCTCGCCGCCGGAAAGTTGGGTGCCGAGCCGATGGGTTTTCCCCCCGAGGCCGACCGCATCGAGCAACGCATGCGCCCGGGTCTTCATCGCCTCGGAGCTCAAGCGGCCGAGCTTGCGCATGGGCATCATGACATTCTCCAGCGCCGTGAACTCGAGCATCAGGAAGTGAAACTGAAACACGAACCCGATGTGCGCCCCGCGCGCCGCGGTCCGGGCGAGGTCGTCGTTGTTCGACATGATCTGTCCGTTGATCTCGATCTGTCCCTGGTCCGGTTGGTCAAGCAATCCCAACAGGTACAGGAGTGTGCTCTTGCCGCAGCCCGACGGGCCCACGATCGCGTAAACCTGTCCGCGCTGCGCCTCGAACGACACACCCTTGAGCACATGCACCCTGCCCTCACCTTGGCCGAGGTAGCGATGCAGATGCGAGCAGCGCAGAGCAGTCGCTGACGCTCCGGGAGCAGGGAGCAAGGAGCAAGGAGCAGGGATCATTCGAATCGGCTCCTCCGTGCTTCAATAAGGCGCATGATTCGTCGGGAAAGCCGCTTCGCATCGGCGATCACGGCAGCGGCATCGTCCTCGTTAAACAGTCTCACGCGTTGGGCAAGATAGGCCTGGGACCGAACTTCCCCGCAAGAGCCTTTTGCAATGAAGAGGTATCGAATGAACTCCTGATTCGAATCCCGCTCGTAGCCTTCGGCGATGTTTCTGGAAATGGAAGGAGCAACCCGCCTGATCTGGCTGCGAAAGTCAAAATCCCGACACCGCCGGGTCAGTTCGTAAACGCGCACGGAGAGTTCCATCCCTTCTTTCCAGACCTCGCGATTTTCAAACGTTTCGTCACTCATAGCACCTCTAGTGTTTCCTGCTCCCTGCTCCCTGCTCCTTGCTCCAGGCGCGCTCGCGCGCCTACGTCGCCGTGCCCCGCACAATATCACCCGGCTCGAACCGCGCCGCGCGGCGAGCGGGAATCAGGCTTGCCACCATCACCATCACAACCGCCGTCGCGATCGCAGCGACGTAATGGTTCGCATCCCATACGACGATGAACCGGTCGGTCTTGAAGATGCCATTGATCGGGAGCGGGATCCGGCTGACTCCCCACGTCACCGCAGCCCCAAAAAGTCCGCCGATCGCAGCACCGATCGCGAGCACGATGCCGGCCTGCCAGAGGAAGATCTGCGTGATGTCCTTCCGCTCGTAACCCATCGACCGCAGGATCGCGATGTCCTTGGTCTTCTCGAGGACGATCATCGCGAGCGTATTGAACATCGCGAGGCTGGCGATGAGGGTGAACACCGACACGGTAATCATCGTCGAATACCGCAGCGCCTGGAAAACCGCCAACCAGGTCACTTCGCGTTCCTGCCACGACGTCGCCTTGTGACGCAGCACCGTCACCATGCGCGCCGCATCCGCCGGCGCCCGGCTCGCATCGTGCAGGCCGATCTGCAGGAACGTCGCGCCGGAGGGTTTCTTCAACAGCGAGCGCGCCTCGCTCATGTGCATGTAGACATTCACCTTGTCGACTTCGCGGTAGCCCGTCTCGTAGATGCCTGCGACGCGATAACGGCTGGACTGCCCGCGGGCGGCGATGTTCACCGTGTCACCGCGCGTGAGCTGCAGCCGGTCCGCGAGCACGCGCCCGACCAGCACGCCGCGCGGCGTCTGGCGAAACTCGTCCAGGCTGCCGCTGATGATCTGCTCGCCGAGATCCGACACGCGCAGGTGGTCCTCGAGCACGATGCCCATCAACTGCGGTGAATTCTCCGTCTTGAACGCGCTCGAGACCTGCACTCCGCCACTCACCACCGCGGAAATCCCGCGCACGTTCGAGAACTCGCGCAGCGCGTCGGCCACCCGCTGCGGCTCCTCGACGCCCTCGATGTACTTCACGCCCTCGCGATGGGAAAAATAGGAATCGCTCGCCCCGACCGCCGCCATGCTGCGCATGGTGTCCTGGATCTTGTCCTCGATCCGGATCGCGCCGTTGATGCCGAGGATGACCTTGATGAAGAAGCTCTGAAACCCGCTCGTCGTCGCCTGCGTGACGATGAACAGCCCCACGCCGAGAATCGTGCAGGCGAGGCTCATGAACATGGCCCGCTTCTTCGCCGTGAGAAAGCGATAGGCGATGCGAAGATTGGGCGACATCACGGGGACGAAAATCGAACGACGCCCTATCTCACGGCACCACTTCGACCTTCACGCGCTGACCCTCGCGGAAATCCTCGAGGCGATCCACGATAACCTGCTCGCCCGCCTCGAGCCCTTTCGTGACCTCGACAATGTTCAGCGCCACGTAACCCGTCACCACCTGGCGCCGCACGACCCGTCCGTCCTTCACCACAAAAACCTTGTCGCTGTCGAAGAGGGCCCGGCGCGGAATCATCAGCGCGTCCGGCCGCTTGTCGACGGTGATGGTCACCTCGCCCGTGCTGTTGGGCTTCAGGATGTCCGGGTCGCTGACCTTCACGTCGAGGAACGCCGTGAAACGCTGCGCGTCGTCCGCCTTGGGATGCAGCTTCGAGACCGTCGCGTCGAAATGCTGCTCCCCATACGTCAGCAGCCGGACTCGCGCCTCCTGGCCAATCTTCACCTTGCCGAAACTCTCCTCGCTGATCTTCGCCGCGACCACGCGGGTGTTGGTGAAAAACGTGGCGACGGTGTGGCCGCTGCCGATCAGCGCGCCTTTCCAGGTGAGCGCGACGTCGATCTGGCCGTCGGACGGCGCGCGAATCTCCATCTTCTCGAGCTGCACCTCGGCGTTCTTCTGCTGCACCTTGAAGTCGGCTTCCGCTTTCTTCTCGTCGAGCAGACCCAGCTTGAGCGTGCGGTCGATCTCCTCGATCCCCCGCTCGAGCGTGCGAACATCCTCCTCCGAGACGTCGCCCAAGGTCAGGAGCCGGCGCGCGTATTCCAACTTCTCGAACGCGAGTTTCCGCGTCGGATTCTCGCGCTTCACGATCTCTTCCCGCTGCGCGTCCGTGAGCTTCAAGTCGTCCGCCAGCAGCTCCGGTTTGCCGCCCGTCACAACAAAGCGAGCGCGGTCGCGCCCGGCATAGTACTGCCGCTCGGCCTCGTCCCGCGCGCGCACCATCTCCGACGTGTCGAGACGCAGGAGCACGTCGCCCTCCTTGAATTTCTTGCCCGGGTCGATCATCTCGCACCACGCGACGATGCCCCCCGCCTGGCTGTCGAGTTTCCTGGTCCCGCCGTCGGCATCGACGTTGACCGTGCCCGTGACCGCATCGACCGCGGTGTCGCGCTTGGCCACCTTGACGCGGGCCGTGCCCTGCAGGCCCTGCAGGACAAACACGCCGGCCGCGGCGAGGATCACGAGCACGAGCCCGAGCTTCAAAAGGACGCTGCCGTGGTTATTTTTCGCGAGCATGAGCGACAGAAAGGGGACGGGACAGCGGATCGTAGCCGGCGACGGCGACGAACTCACTCCACCGGCCGAAAAACTGGGCACGGGCCTCGACGTTCTTCGCCTCCGCCTGCAGCAGGCCGATGCGAAAACGCTCGATCTCGCCGCGACGGATTTTCCCGAGCGCGACTTCCTCGGCAATCCGGCGCTGCGCCTGCTCCGCCATCCCGCGGCGGATCTCGGTGAGCGCGATGTTCTCCGCATCCACGGCCAGGCTGCGCTCGAGCAGTTGCACGTCCTGCAACATCTCCTCCACCCTCACCTCCCGGTTCCGCTCGAACAGCCGCTTTGTCGCCATCGCCTCGCGCAGCGCGCCCCGGGTCGCAAAACCGTCGAAGATGTTCCATTGCACATTCACGTTCACGTTCTGCCGCCGGTACGCCTGCTGGTTCACGGTGGCGCCGACCACGTCGGTGCTGTTCTCGAGACTGTAGCCGGCCCCGAGGTTGACCTTGGGCAACAGCCGGGTCCGCTCGATCGCATACCGCAGCGAGGCTTCCCGCACTTTCAGGTCATAAGCCTCATACTCGAACGTGCCCTTCGCTTCGCTGCGGAGCACCGCGGCCTTGATCGCGGTGGCCAGCGACGCGGAGTAGTCAGGCCGGGGCAGGCTGACCGCGATCCGCTCC
>JBEIHL010000409.1:0-4386 GCA_040381375.1 Opitutaceae bacterium | reverse complement strand
GCGGACGCGGGCGTCCGCGCTCCCAGGGTAGAATCTAAGGGATCGACTTGCGGGTCGTGGTCGGCTGCGGAACATTCCGGCTGGGTTCCCATCCCAGCCATCATGCATCGTCGAATGTCGTCCCACCTATGCTTCGGCCTCGCGAGCCTCCTGCTGCTCGCGGGAGTGGGTGCGACGCGGGCCGCGACGGCGACTCCGGTCACCGCGGACGGCGCCCGGACCGCGACCGCGGACGAGCTGCGGATGTTGCACGACGTCCTGCACCGGACGGCCGAACAGTTTCGGCGGTGGGCGTTCACGGAGCACCGGGTGATGCGCGACAGCAAAGGCCGCGTGAAATCGGAGACGCTGCTGCGTCACGATCCCTCGAAGCCGTATCCGGAACAGTGGGAGCCGCTCAAGATTGACGGTCGCGACCCGACGGATCGCGAGCGGACGCGTTATCGTCGCCGCGGGGAGAAGAGCGCGGAGTCCGATTCCCCGTTCGGCGGGATGGGGCCCTCCGCCCGCAATCAGCGTTCGCTGGGCGAGTTGATCGAGCTGGGGCGATCATCGATCGCGAGCGAGACGGCCACGCACCTGGTTTTCGAGGTGCCGCTGATCAAGCAGGGCAACGAACGCTTTCCGCCGGAAAAATTTCAGGTGCTGACGCGGATCCGCAAACAGGACGCCGTGCTGGAGAATATCTCGGTGCGACTGCGCGAATCGTTTCGCGCCCGGCTTGTGGTGAAAGTGAAGTCAGGCGAAGGCACTCTCGACTTCACCACCGTCGACCCGAAACGGCCGCCGGCGCTGGTTTCGATTGAAGGGGATGCGGTCGCCTCGGTGTTTTTCGTCAATATCGGCGGCTCGATGGAATTGAAGCGCACCGACTTGAAGCACGTGAAGCTCTTCGACGAGCGCTTCGACGTGCAGATCGGGACGCTCAAGGCGATCGACTTCTGAGGCGAAGATTTCGCTAAGCCGGGACGGGAAGCGTGCCGAACTAAGGGGGTACTCTTTTTGTCATGCCGCTCTCGCGCGAAACCATCATCACGCTCGGAAACAAGATTGCCCCGGCCGCGGTGACCTTCAGCCGGCTGCGGAGCATGCTGATGGACCCCGATACCGATCTCGGAGACATCTCGCAGCTGATCCGGCTGGACCAGGCGCTCACCTTTCATGTGGTGCGGATGGGCAATAGCGTGCTGTTCGGCATGCGCGAACGGACGGACTGCCTGGACACGGCGGTCGGCCGGGTGGGATTGGGCGAGATCTTCCGTTTGGTCGGGCTCGCGGCGACCCAGCAGATTTGTCAGCGGGACCTTCTCACCTACCGGGTTACGGCAAGCCGGTTGTGGGAAAACGCGGTCGCCACGGCGGCGGCGGCCGAGTTGCTCGCCCAGCGGGCCGGCCGGGATCCCGGCCTCGCCTACACGGCCGGGCTGCTGCGGACGCTCGGCCGCGTCATCATCGATGGTGCCGGACTGGGCAAAGTGTATCCGGGTGAGGCGGAGTGGCCCTCGATCGCGGAATGGGAGAAGGCGACGTTCGGCCTCACCGCGTCCGAAGTCACCACGACTCTGCTCGAGCACTGGCGCTTTCCCGAGGAGCTGATCGAGGCCGTCCGTGGCCACTACGAGCCGATGGGCGCCAACGGGGCCAATCTCAGCGCGTGTGTGCTCAATCTGGCGTGTGGCGTGGCGGCCCGTTTCGGGCTCGACCTGCCGGGCGAGGAAGGCGCGTGGGATTGCACCCCGGCCAAGTTGACCCTCGGCGGCGTGACCGAAGCCGATCTCGATGACTGCGCCAACCGCGCGCGCGCGCACTACGTGCTGTTGTGCGCGAGTGTGTCCTGAGGCAGATCGACGTAGTAGGGTGGAGCCGCTTGTCCCCAAACGGCTGACGTACGGCCGATCCATCCGCAGCGGCTTGAGGACTGCCGCTCCACCTTTCAGGGTTTTCGTTTTCTTCGGGGATTTGAAAGCCAATTGATCGCTCTCTCTGAGTGAGATATCGGACAGCCGCCCTGCTGCGGTCCCCGCCCTTGCCGGCGAGGTGACCTTCGGCTACTGGGTGCGGCTGCATGGCGCCGCAGCGTGACAGCCCGCAGGAAACCCGCGATCCGCGGCGGGATGGGCGGCGGCGGGATGACGGTGGACCGGGCGTTTCCTGCAACTTTCCCGCCGGTTCCGGGGTTGTGTCAGCGAACGATGACCTTCCCGTGCACAAATCCGAAGCGGGCGTAGCCGCGCCGGTCGACTTCACGACCTTCATGCGCAACTACCAGGACATGGTGTACTCCACCGCCGTGCGCCTCACGGGCAACGAGGCGCAGGCCGAGGATATCGCCCAGGAGGTCTTCCTGAAGGCGTATGAAAACTACGATCACCTCGCCGTTAGTCCCACCGCGGGCGGCTGGCTGAAGACCGTCGCGACCAATCTCTCGCTCAACCACCTGACCCGTTATCGCCGGCGCTGGCGTTTTTTCTCCGAGTTCAGGCGCGACGCCGAAGGCGACGACTGGGATGCGCCGCCGGTCGAGTTCGCTGCGCCCGACACCTTCTTCAACGGGATCGAGGCCGAGGAGCGGCGCGCCCTGGTCGACGCCGCCCTGGCGGAGTTGCCCTCGCATCAGCGGCTGCCGCTGGTGCTGTTTCATTTCGAGGAAATGCCCTACGACGAGATTGCCCGGAAACTGGGCGTCTCGCTCGCGAAGGTGAAGACAGACATCCTCCGGGCCCGGGCCGCGCTGGCGAAGATTTTGCAGCGCCAGGGTTCGGCGCACCCCGAACTCCCAGCCTGAATCGCACCATGACTCCCTCCCCTGAAAACGAAGAGCAGCTGGAACAGCTGGTGCGGCGGGTCGTGCGGGACCTTCCGCCGCGGCGGGCACCGCGCTCACTCGAGGCGCGCGTGCGGGCCGAAATCGAACGCCGGGCGGGCCGGCCCTGGTGGCGCCGGAGCTTCGCCCACTGGCCGGCGCCGGCCCGCGCGGGATTCGTGCTGGTCTCCCTGGCGCTCGTCGGGCTCTTCTTCGTATCCGGAATGTGGATAGATTCGGACCTCGCGGTGCGTCTGCCGGCGGCCGCCGCGGCGCCGGCCGGCTGGATCGAAAGCGGCTTCACCGTGCTGCGCGCGCTGGGCAGCTGCCTCGATATTGTGGAGCGGAACATTCCCCCGCTCTGGCGGTACGGCGGCCTCGCGGTCGTCACGGCACTTTATTTCACCCTCTTCGGTCTCGGCGCCGCCGCGTACCGGGTGCTGCAAAATCAGCGTTGAACCCTCTTTTCCTTCACGCCCGCCGGGGGGCCTTCGTCTCCATGAAATTTTTTCTCCCGCTTCGTCTCGCCTCGCTTCTCTTCGCTCTCGGATCCGGCTCGCTGACCGGCCTGGCCCAGCCGGCGGCGGCCGATCCGACGGCACGCCCGGCTCCGGTCTCCGCGGCGGCTCCGCCGGCCCCGGCTGCCGAACCCGCCCCGGTGGCGCCGCCCGCCGGCGATGATCGCGCGAACCTGCGGCGGCTCGATGGCGGGGCGGCGCCGGCGGACGCGGTGGAGACTCCGGCCCCGGCGCGGCGCGCGCGCCGCAACCAAGGTGACGTGCCGTTCGGCAACCACGAAGTTTCGCCGGGCACGCGGCGGCGCGAGATCATTTCTATCCTGGGTTCGAGCGTGGTGGCGGGCGAGGTCGCGTCCGATGCCGTCTCGATCCTCGGCCGCACCGAAATCACCCGTGGCGCAAGAGTCGGCGGCGGGGCGGTCGCGGTGCTGGGCCGGCTCGACAGCCAGGGCGAAATCGGGGGCGATAGCGTCAGTGTGCTCGGTGCGTCGTCGATCGACGGACGCGTCGGCGGCGATGCGGTGGCGATCCTCGGCAACATGCACCTCGGCCCCAACGCCGTCATCGGCGGCGATCTCGTCGTGGTGGGCGGCCGGCTGACCAAGGATCCCGCGGCGATCATACGGGGGGAGCAGGTGCACATTCCGTTCGCGCCGGCGCTGAACGGCACCGAATGGCTCGCCACCTGGGTGCAGCGGTGCCTGGTGTGGGGTCGTCCACTGGCCTTCGGCGCGAATCTCGGCTGGGCTTGGGTGGTCGCGGGGGTGTTCCTGGGCTTCCACCTTTTCGTGGCCCTGCTCTTTCCGCGCGGCATCGCGGCGGCGGCGGTAACTTTGGAGACGCGGCCGGGCGGCTCGGTGCTCGTGTCGTTTCTGACCGTGATCCTGTCCCCGGTGGTGGTCGTGCTGCTCGCGATCACGGTCGTCGGTGCGCTCGTGGTGCCGCTGTTCGCCCTGGGTCTGATCGTGGCGTCGCTGGTGGGAAAAACCGTGATGCTCGCGTGGCTGGGACGGCGGTTCACCGGGCTCATGGGCACCGGTTCGTACGGACCGCCGGTGCTCGCGG
>JBEIHL010000408.1:0-4392 GCA_040381375.1 Opitutaceae bacterium | reverse complement strand
GGGCGAGCCGAGCTGGAGCTCGGCGCTCCCCGCACGGGCCCTCAGGAATCCGCCAGCGTGGTGCGATAGGTCTCATAGGTTCTGGGCGATCCAGGTGTAGGCCGCCTCGCGGATCTCCGGAGGAAACTCGTGCGCGGCGTCGGGGTGCACGATACGAATCCGCTCCGGCACGCCGAACATCCGAAAGACCGGCAGGGCCGCCGAGCCGATCCGTGCGACGCTTCGCCATTGGAAGTTGGAATCGTTGACGGGCGCATTGATGAAGATCGCCCGCGGCGCGAGCGCGCCGACCATCTCGTGGAAATCGAACGGGATCTGATCGCGCGGAAAGTCGAGGATCCGCGGCATGTAGAGTTCCTGCGCCCAGCCCCGGCCCGGCGCCCAGTGCGTGGCACGATAGTCGAGGTACGAGTCGAGGCCACAGCTCGACACGATCACCCGGATCCGTTCGTCGAACACCGCCGTGTAGACAGAGTTGTGCCCGCCGAGCGAGTGCCCGATCGCCGCATAGCCACTCCGCCGCACGAATGGGAGCGTCTCCAGCACGTCGAGCGCGCGCATGTTGTCCCAGATCGCCTTCATCGTACCGCTCCGGTAGCCGAGCGCCTTCAGGTCGGGATCATGCGGGAGGCCGAGACCCGAGCGGCTGCCGAATCCGAGCACCGGATACGGCGTCGAGATCGCGACGTAGCCGCGCTCCGCCAGCACCTCGGCATCGTTGCGGTTGGCGCTGGCGTTGGGGCCGGGCGGCGTATCCGCATGCCGGTGACCGCTCGAGCCCATCAGGCAGAGCACGGCCCGGCGCAACGGTTCACCCCGGCCCGCGAGCACATCCTTCGGGATGAACAAATGCGCCGGCACGCGCGAACCGGGCTCGGACTGGTACGTGATCCGGCGCCGCACGTACGCGCCGAAGTCCTTTTCCTCCTCGAGGCGGATATCGAGCGGCACCCGCTTCTCGGCGCCGGGCAGCGGCCCCATCACCTGCTGCATGCCCGCGAGGATCTCGGCCCGGCGCAGCCGCCAATCGGCTATCGTCCGCACCGGAGCGATGTCGCCGGTGGCCGTCCGATACTCGAGCAGATTGCGCCGGTCGAGCCGCGTGGATTCGGCGGCCGCCAGCGGCAGACCCGCCGCAATAAGCATCAACCAGGTTAGACGGTGCATGAGGGGGTTATTCGACCTGAGTGTTTGACCACGGATTACACGGCTGAGATCGACCCGCAGCCACGAAGCCTCCGGCCTGCATCCGTGCGATCTGTGTAATCCGTGGTCAACCGTTTGAGGCGTCCTACTTCAAGGCCCGCTCACGTTCACCACTCGGCCTTCGACGCGGGCTTCGATTTTCCCCAGACGTTTCGCGTGGCCGTAGAGCGCCATGGTGAACGAGGAGTCCGCTTTCTGGTGCGGCAGCTTCTTGAAACGGCCGGCCAATTGTACCGTCTCGCGCTGGACGACCTGGCCCTCCATCACCACCCGATAGCGACGGTCGGGTTGCAGATCACTGGATACGATTCGCTGCCCCACGGGCTTCGCCGGATCAAATCGGTAGCGCATTCCGGACACCTGCACCAGCCGGTTGGCGGCATGCCGGCGTTCCGGCGGCAGGGCGGCGAGCTGACGCGGGTCCTGGACGTTGGCGTCGAGGATCTCGAGCAGATCCTTCCCCGTGAGCTCAGCCGTCACCAGCAGTTGATCGAACGGGAGACTGCACTGAATCAGATCGACAATGTCCACCGCGTCCGCGGCCAATCCCCGCCCGCGATCGTGGATGCGATTGTAGATCGCAATGTCCGCTCCCGTGGCTGCTCGCATCGCATCGGTGATCCAGTTGGCGAGCCGGGCCTCCGTGCCGCTGTTGTCGAGCGCCTCGGGCGCCACCGCCACGGGATTCGTCCGGTAACCGGTCAGGATCTGCGGACGGCGCGCGTCCATCGCCGTGCGCCACGCCCCCCCTTCCTTCATGATGCGCAACTGCTGGTTGCCGGGCAGGGCGCCTTCGAAAACGGCGGCGCCGTTCACCGCGACCGCCAGCGGACCGGTGAGGTCGAAGACCTTGGCGTCGGGGAAGAGCGTCAGCGCGGCGACATTCTCGAGTTGGAGATCCACGCGGCGCGGCCCGCCGGCCCGCGCCCGCACGACGGCGATCCGGCCGGGTTGCTCCATCGCAGTCACGTCGGTCCAATAGGCGCGACCGTGCAGCGGAGTGTCGACCTCGAAGACGTACTCGGTTGGGTGCGCCATCCGCCGGTGCTGCACCAGCCAGGCCACGGCCGCGTCGATGCGCACGAGACCGGCGGCATGTTCCTCGTTCGGGACCTGGTCGTAACGCACCTTCTGCCCCAGCCGCCGCATCCGCTCGACGCCCTCCGCGACGCCCTCAAGGTAGAAGCCGGAGTCCTCCGCCCCTTGTATCCACCAATACGGCACATGTTGGCCGTTGGCCGCGAGCCAGGGGTAACTGTACGCCGCCGCGAGCGGAGCCGACGCGGCAAAGAGGTCGGGGTGATGCAGCGCCAGGTACGCGGCGCCGGTTCCCCCCATGGATTGCCCGGTGAGATAGATCCGGTCCGGGTCGACCCGATAGCGCCGCTGCAGGTCGGCGAGCACGCAGAAGATGTCGTTCTCGCCGATGCCACGGTACTCGGTCGTGCCGCGGCCGTGCGGCGTGGCCATCAGGACGGCGTGTTTTTCCGCCACCCGCATGAGTTCGTGCGGCGGCAGCCGTTTGTCCTCGAAGAGCGAGCTCTCGTTCCCGCCCGTCCCGTGCATCGCGATGACCAGCGGGAACGGCTTGCTGCCATCGTACGCTTGCGGGACGTAGAGGCGGTACGGCTGATCGGTGCCGTCGATCTCCGAGCGATAGGAATGACGCAGATCCTGACCCGGCGGCAGCGGGGGCGCGGATTGCGCATGGGTCGAGCGGGCGAGCAGTCCGAGCACGCCCGCGAGCAGGCACGCGACAACTTTGGGGTGCGGCGTCACGGGGAGCGAAAGGGACCGACCGTTCAGAACCGCCCCTGCACGCCGAAACCGACCGACGGGTAAAGCTGGCGCGTGATCGACGTGCGGTCCGAGTAGCCGGTGTAGCGGTTGTTCACCGGCTCCTTGGTGATGTTGTCGAGGTTCAGGTAAACGGTGGTCCGCGGCGTGGCCCGGTAACTGAACTTCGCCGAAACGAACGTGCGCGGCGACTCGTAGGTGATCGACGCCGCGTTGGTGGAAACGGAGATCAGATACGTGTCGACCCAGTTCGCCTGCGCACTGAAGCGGAAGCGGTTCAACTGGTAGCTCAGCGCGACGTTCGCAGTCTTGGGCCGGAAGCCGGCCACCTGCGTGGTCGCCACCGTGCCGCCGTAGTCGCCCTTGGTTTCGAGCCGCGTGTAGTTCATATTCACGCCGAGGCCGCGGAGGAAGCCGGGCAGGAAGGTGAACTGCTGCTGGTAGCTGAACTCGATGCCGCGGTAACGGGCGCTGCCGCCATTGGCGGTCGTCGAGATGCGGTAGTTCTCGTAGAGACCCTCGAAGCCGTTGTTGGGCCCGGTGGGCACGAGCTGGCTGCTGTCCGTGTAGATGAAGCCGCTCACCTCCTTGAGAAACGCGCTGACCGAAAACAGCCCGACGGGCTCATAGTAGTATTCGAGGTTGAGGTCGAAATTGTCGGAGAACTGGGGCTTCAACGCCGTGTTCGCCAGGCTGATGGTTTGGGCGGAGTCGCTGACGGCCACGGTGGGGATGAGGGACGCGATCGGCGCGCGGCCGATGCTCGTGGAGTAGCTGGCGCGCGCCACCAGTCCCGAGCGGTCCGCGTACTTGAAGTGCAGGCCCGGAAACACGTTCTCGTAGCCGCCCTTGTTGTTGCTGCGGTTGGCAAACTCCGCCTCGGCGCGACGGCGGGCCTCGGGTTCGGTGACGGGCCCCACCCACGCGGTCCGCCGCGCCTGCTCGGCCGGGCTCACGCGACGGATCGGGCCGTTCGCCTGCAAGCTCGTATCCTCAAACCGGAGACCACCGAGGATGGTCAGCCGGTCGATCTGCACATTGCCCATCACGTATGCGCTCCGGATCTCCTCGCTGAAATCCACCTGATTGAGCAATTTTTGGGAGTAGCGGTAGTAGTAGTCCTCGGTCCACTGGGAGGGGTTGTCCTTGCGGTGCTGGGCGACGTAGAGGACGTCGGCCCACGGTCCCTGCCGGACTCCGCTGATGGTCTCGTTCACCCAGTCGCGCCGGTCGCGGAACTGGCCCAGGCCGCCGGGACCGGTGAAGGTGTAGCTGAAGTAGTTGTAGTCGCGGTCGCGGTCCTGACGCTGGAACTGGCCGCCGAACTTCACGTAGGCAGGCACGGCGAGCGCGAAGTTGCGCCGCACGTTGAGCCGCCCCTCGAAGATG
>JBEIHL010000407.1:0-4402 GCA_040381375.1 Opitutaceae bacterium | reverse complement strand
TTCCCCTCGCGCTGGACGGCAAGGTGGCGACAGGCGAAGCGTTGATCGAATTTCTCGTGGACGAACAAGGACGGGCGCGGCTGCCGCGGATCAAGTCGTGTTCGGACGAGGCGTTTGGCTACGCCGCCATGCAGGGAGTCTCGTCGTGGCGGTTTGAAGTGCCCACGTATGGCGGACGGGCCGCCATTGCCCGCGTGCAGGTGCCGGTGACTTTCGGTGGTCGGACGTTGCCCTGAGGCGCCGTTGGCGTGGATCCAATCGAGACGATCGGCGAGGGGGCACTTGCCCGGCACGAAACTTGAGTTCCGCGCGGTGTTCGAAGGTATTGCACCCGCCGGGACGGTCGGCTTCCGTGGCGTATCCATGAAGTTAACAGACCTGAACCGCCAGGGCGGTATCGGAGCCAACTCCCTCTTCCTTCAAATCGGAGAATTCAACCTTCTCGTCGATTGTGGCCTGAATCCCAAGACGCCCGGCGAAGGCGCGTTGCCGGACTTGAAGCTACTGCGCAACGTCCACCTCGACCTGATTATCGTCACGCACTGCCACCTCGATCATATCGGCGGTCTGCCGGTGGTGATGCGGCAGCACCCGAAGACGCCGGTGCTGCTCACCCCTTCGAGCCGGATGCTCATCGAGAAGATGCTGCACAATTCGGCGAACGTGATGCTCAAACAAAAGGAGGAGGACAACGTCCCCGGGTATCCACTCTTCACCCACGACGAGGTGGAGCGCCTCGGGCGCCGATTCAGCACGCTGCCTTTTCGCAAGGCGATGAAGTTCCGGGGCCGGAAGGACGAGATCGAGATCATGTTTCACCGCTCCGGGCACGTCGCGGGCGCGACCGCCGTGGAAATCACGCATCGCAGCCGGCAGATCTTCATCACGGGCGACGTGATGTTCGAGGATCAGCGCACGCTGAAAGGCGCACGGTTTCCCGTCGGGCATTTCGACACGCTGATCATCGAAACCACCCGCGGCACGACCGAACGCGCCTTCGGTAAGGAGCGCGTGCACGAAATCGCGCGGCTGATGGCGTCCATCAACGCGACGATCGCAGCCGGCGGTTCCTTTCTCCTGCCGGTGTTCGCGCTGGGCCGCATGCAGGAAATTCTGTCCGTCTTCCACGATGCACGTCGTTTCGGACGGTTGATCGACTGCCCCATTTACGTGGCCGGCCTCGGCTTGGGGCTCGCCGACTTATTCGACGAAGTCTCGCGGAAAACCAAGGACGTGCAGTTCGACCGCCGGATCATGAAGGATCTCCGGGTCAAGCCGCTCCCACGGAAACTGACGCCCGGCGTGGATCCGAAGCAGAACGCGCTCTACTTGATCAGTTCCGGCATGCTCGTGGAGCGGACGCCGAGCTACACCCTTGCCTCCGGCCTGCTCGGTCAGGCGCGGAACACGATCGGGTTTGTCGGCTACTGCGACCCGGATACGCCGGGTGGCAAGCTGCTGGCCACGGCGCCGGGAAAGAAATTCGAGTTCTCGGCCATCCACGTAAAATCGCAGGTGAACGCCCGGGTGGAGCGATTCGAACTGAGCGGGCATGCCGAGCGCGACGAGTTGTTGGAGTTCGCGGTGCAGACCCAGGCGCGCAGCATCGTGCTGACGCACGGCGATCCGGCCGCGCGCGGTTGGTTCGCGGAACAACTCGCGCTGGAGTTGCCCGGAACGAAAGTCATCGATCCGGTGCCGCTGAAGACGTGCGTCGTCTAGCCTCGACCTGCCCGCGCCCCTTATCGCCGAGTGCGGCGCGATGGATTTGATCGCGGTGCCGCAACCCCCCATGTTCGAATGGTGACGTGGTTTGCGGCGCCCCCGACAGAACCCGTATCCATGAGAACCCGCCCCCTCCTCATCCTGCTCGCGTTCGTCCTCGCGTTCGCGGCGCACGCATCCGCCGCCGGCTCGTCGAAGCCGAATGTGCTTTTCCTCATCTCGGATGACCTCGCGAATGTGTTGGCCGTCTCCGGCGATCCGCGGGCGAAAACACCCAATCTCGACCGCCTCGCGGCGCGCGGCGTGCGCTTTGATCGCGCTTACTGCACGTATCCACTGTGCGGCCCGAGCCGGAACTCGATGCTCACCGGCCTGTACCCCAACAGCTCGGGGGTGCTCGGCAACGGAACGATGTTCCGGCAGACGATTCCGACGCACGTGAGCCTGCCGCAGGCTTTCCGGCACGAGGGCTACCTCGCGGTGCGAATCGGCAAGCTGTATCACTATGGCGTGCCGGGGTCGGTCGGCACCGACGGGCACGACGATCCGGCCTCGTGGGAGATCGAGTTCAATCCGGCGGGGGTCGACCGGCTCGAGGAGGAACCAAAGATCTTCACCCTCGTGCCCGGGAATCTCGGCAGCGCGCTGAGCTGGTATGCCTCGCCGAAAAGCGACGAGCATCATACCGACGCGATGCTCGCGGCCGATGCGGAATGGGTGCTCGAACGCGCGGCGCGGCGGAAGGATCGGCCGTTCTTCCTCGCGGTCGGCTTCTTCCGTCCCCACACGCCGTTCGTCGCGCCGCAGGATCCTTATTTCGGCTATTACCCCGAGGCCGAGATGCCGGTGGTGCGCGGGATCGAGGAGGACGAGGCGGACATTCCCGCGCCGGCTCTCGGCAGCCGGAAGCCCGAGGAGAAGAAGCTGACCGACGATCTGCGGCGGAAGGCCGTGCAGTCCTACTATGCCAGTATCAGTTTCATGGATGCCCAGGTGGGGGCGCGTCGTGAACGCGCTGGACCGGCTCGGGCTCGCGGAGAACACGATCATCGTGTTCACGAGCGACCACGGCTACCATCTGGGCGAACACGGGCTGTGGAAAAAGCAGAGCCTGTTCGAGGAGAGCGCGCGGGTTCCCTTGCTGATGGTCGCGCCGGTCGTCGCGCAACGCGGAGCCGTGGTGAAAACGCCGGTCAGTCAGGTGGACGTCTATCCCACGCTTGCGGAACTGGCCGGAGTAAAGGCTCCGGCGAATCTGCAGGGCGAGAGCCTGGTGCCGCTGCTCAAGGATCCTTCCGCGAAGGCCCGCGGGTGGGCGCTCACTCAGGTCGTGCGGGGAGGCGGCGGCGGGGGCGGTGGCGGAAAGAAGAAGGCGGCGGGGCAATCCGAGCCCGGCGAACGCACGCGGCGAAAGGCGGCCGCGGCGCAGGATGACGGCGACGGCCGGATTGTCGGCTACACGCTGCGCACGGCACGCTGGCGCTACACCGAGTGGGGAGAGTCCGGAAAAAGCGGCCGCGAACTCTACGATCACGCGTCCGATCCGAAAGAACTGAAGAACCTCGCGAGCATCGCCGCCCACGCCCCAACCGTGCGCGAGCTGGCGGCCCAACTTGGCTCCGCGGTCAAAGCATCGTTCCCTGCTTCCGGGAAGACTCCCGAGGCTCGCGAGGGCCACTGGGCTCCCGTTATCCGCTGAAGTTTCGATCTCATGACCCCACGTTCACTTGTGCTTCGGCTTTCCCGGTCGTTCGGGTGGCTCGTTGGCGCCGCGATTATCGTTGCGGCTGCTCCGTTCGCCGCCGCCGCAATCGCAGCGACGCGTCCGCCCAATATCGTGTTCATCTTGGCCGACGATCAGGGCATCGGCGAAGTGGGTTGTTATGGCGCGAAAGTGATTCCGACGCCCCAGATCGACCGGATCGCCGCCGAGGGCATGAAGTTCACTCGCGCCTACAGCGGCAGCGCCGTGTGCGCGCCGACGCGGGCGGTGTTGATGACCGGTCTGCATACGGGTCACGTCACGCGGCGCTCGAACATGAGCAAGAACGGGCTCATTCCGCTCGGGGCCGAGGAAATCACCGTCGCGACGAAGCTGAAGGAGGCAGGCTATGCGACGGGCGGCTTCGGCAAGTGGGGCCTCGGCAATCCAGGCACGACGGGCATTCCCGAAAAGCACGGCTTCGACCTTTGGTACGGCTACTACGATCAGGTGCACGCCCACAGCTTTTTCCCCACCTACCTGATTCGAAACAGCGTGGAGGAGAAACTGACCGGCAACCGGCCGGCCGGGACGAAACCCGGCAAGGGCGAAGGTACGGATTACTCGGTCGATCTGATTCTGCAGGAAACACTGGCCTTCATCGAAGCGAACAAGGACCGGCCGTTCTTCTGTTACGCGGCGTGGACTTTGCCGCACGGCGATTTCGAGGTGCCGGCGATTGCGCCTGAGTTCGCCGACCGTCCGTGGCCCGAAAACGTCAAGGCTCATGCGACGATGTTGCAGCGCCTGGACCGCGATGTGGGCACGTTGCTCGAGACGCTCTCGGCGCTGGGCCTCGAGCGAACCACGCTCGTGATCTACACGAGCGATAACGGTGCCGCCGGTCCGGGTGGGACGATATTCGGGGGTTCCGGTGGGTTGCGGGGAGCGAAACGCGATCTGCACGAGGGCGGT
>JBEIHL010000406.1:0-4402 GCA_040381375.1 Opitutaceae bacterium | reverse complement strand
ACGGGCACGTGTATAAGCTCAACCTAATGGACACGCCCGGCCACGTGGACTTCTCCTATGAGGTCTCGCGCAGCCTCGCGGCGTGAGAGGGCGCCGTCTTGCTGATCTACGCCGCCCAAGTCGTGGAGGCCCAGACCGTGGCCAACGCCCACCTCGCGTTCTCGCAGAAGCTCAAGGTCATCCCGGTCATCAACAAGATCGATCTGCCGAGCGCGAATCTCGAGATGTGCATGAAGCAGCTCGAGGACATCCTGACTATCCCGGCCGAGGAAGCGATTCTCGCCAGCGGCAAGTCCGGCATCGGCATCGAGGATATCCTCGAGGCCGTCGTTGCGCGGGTGCCGCCGCCGCGCTGGACCGAGTGCGCGCAGACCCGCATCCTGGTCTTCGACTCTCTCTACGACTCCTACCGCGGCGTGATCTCGTATGCTCGCGTCTTTTCAGGTTCGATCCGCGCCGGCGAGCAGATGCTCCTCATGAGCAACGGCGTGAAGTCCGACGTGAAGGAAGTCGGCGTGTTCACGCCGAAGATGGAGAAAGTCGACATCCTGAAGGCCGGTGACGTCGGTTACGTCGTCTCCAACATCAAGTCGACGGCCGACATCAAGATCGGCGACACCATGACGATCGCGAACAAGCCCGCGACGGAAATGCTGCCGGGTTACAAGGAAGTCCGGCCGATGGTGTTCTGCGGCCTGTATCCGCTGGAGAGTGACGACTACGAGAAGCTAAAGGCGGCACTCGGCCGGCTCCGGCTCAACGATTCCGCGTTCGTGTATTCGTCGGAAAGCTCGGTCGCCCTCGGCTTCGGCTTCCGCTGCGGCTTCCTCGGGCTCCTGCATATGGAGATCATCCAGGAGCGCATTCGCCGGGAACACGACGTCGAAATCATTTCGACGTATCCGAGTGTCGTATACCACGTACTGCCGCACGGCGGTAAGCTGATCGAGGTCGACAATCCCATCAACCTGCCGGACCCCGGCACGATCCTGGAGATCCGCGAGCCCACGATTACGGCGTCCATCATCATTCCCAACGACAGCATGGGCGACATTCTGTCGCTCATCATGGAAAAGCGCGGCTCGTGCGATCACACCGATACGCTCGACATGAACCGCGTGATGTTGAAGTGCGTTTTGCCGCTCAACGAGATCCTCGTCGATTTCAACGACCGGCTGAAGAGCATCACGCACGGCTACGGTTCCATGGACTATGAGCTAGGCGAGTACCGTGCCGCCGACCTGGTCAAGATGGACATCATGATCAACGGCGATCCGGTCGACGCCTTCGCGAGCATCGTCCACCGGGACAAAGCCGAGGGCAAAGGCCGCGAACTCTGCGAAAAACTGGCCGAGATCATCCCGCCGCAGATGTTCAAGGTCGCGATCCAGGCCGCCATCGGCGGCAAGATCATCGCCCGCGACAACGTGCGCGAAATGCGCAAGGACGTCACCGCGAAGTGCTACGGCGGTGATATCAGCCGCAAGCGGAAGCTGCTCGACAAGCAGAAGGAGGGCAAAAAGAAGATGAAGCAGATCGGCAAGGTCTCGATTCCACCCGACGCTTTCATCAAGGTCCTCCAAAATAACTGACCGAAGATCTCACGCCCGCTCCTATGTTCGGTTTCTTCGCCTCCCAGGAAAAGAAAATGCGCGACAACGCGGGCAACTGGCTCGAGCTCGCGGACAAGGTTTATCACTATCGCCGTGACGTTCTGACGCCCGCGCTGGTGACGGAACTTCAACTGCGCACCGTAGAGCTCAAGGCGCTCGTGAAGGACCGGGCCGGGCCGGAGAAATTGAAGCTCGGCATCGAACGGCTCGAAGAGGTGATGCGGCGGACGGGTGGGGCGATTTACCCGAAGACCGCACTGGTCGAGAACATCGAGTTTTTCCTCGTCGCCGCGATCGTGATCCTCGGCATTCGCACGTACTTCGTGCAGCCGTTCAAGATCCCGACGAATTCGATGTGGCCGACGTACAACGGCATGACCCCCGAGGTGTACAAGTCCCGGGCCGCCGAACCGGGACCAGTGGCGGTCGGAGCCCGGTTGCTGGCGTTCGGCGCGTGGCCGCATCGGCTCGATGCTCCCGCTGCGGGAGAGATTGTCGTCCCGGTCTTTGGTGAGGCTCGAGGCATCGTGAACGGACGAATCGTTCCCGGAAGGTCTTGGCTCGTGATACCGACGCAATTGCGTGAGTACACCTTGTTCGTCGGCACCCAGGAGGTGAAGATCAAGGTCCCGCTCGATTTCGACTTCGACTGGGCGGTTTACGACGCATTCTTCGGGGACCAGGTCCCGTATTCGACGCAGGCCATGCAGGCGGTGGTGCAGCGGAAAATCCAGGCCGGGCAGACCGAGACGCGGGTGCTGAACGGGCGGCCGGTCCAATGCATCAGGACCGGCAAGTCGGTGAAGACCGGGGAACGGATGTTTTCCTTCGACGAGGTCACGGGCGACCAGCTTTTCGTGGATCGAATGAGCTATCATTTTGTCCGGCCGTCCGTCGGCAGCGGATTCGTGTTTCGGACGGGTAACATCCCGGCGATCGCCGAGACGTCGGGTGACCAGTATTACATCAAGAGGCTGGCGGGCGTGCCCGGCGACAAGCTGGAGATCAGGGAACCGGGACTGCTCCGAAATGGAGCGCCCATTACCGGATCATCGGCGTTTGCCGAAAACGCCAAGCGGACGAACCGGTACAGCGGTTACGAAGCCAGGGGCGGACTTTCCCCGGGGCAGGTGCTCGAGATCCCCAAGGACAAGTACTACGCGCTCGGCGACAATTCTTACAATAGCCAGGATGGACGCTACTGGGGTTTCGTTCCTGCCAAGGACGTCGTGGGGCGGCCGATCTTTGTCTACTATCCGTTCAGCCGTCACTGGGGACCGGCCCGGTAGTTCGGTCAAGGGTCTCAGGTATCGAGTGAGGTTGCTCTAGGAGCCGAGCAGACATGGTTCTTGGGTGTGCAGGGCCCGATCCCAGATTTGTAGAGATACATCGGCTCGGCGATTTACTCCTGCCTCAAACCATTGAGCGCACAAGGAAGATTATGTTAAGTAACAGTCTCGAGCAATCCATTCCCCGTTGCTCTCTCCGGCTGGGTCTTTGAGCTGGCAGCCGCCCGCCGACTTCGTGCCGACAGAAGGACGCGAACAAACTCCGTCGGTCTGATTCTTGCTCCCACCCTCGTTGTCTCGCCCGCCCATGCCACCCCTACATTCCTCATCACCGATCCAGCGCCGGGAGTTTCTTCGCTCCTCCACCGCCTGGATCGCTGCCAGCGCGGTAAGTCGCATCGGCGCTGCCTCCGCCGGACCGCACGAGCCCATCATCGATGTGCATCAGCATGTTCAATACAGCGGTCGGGCTGATCCGGTTCTCGTTCAGCATCAGCGCACGCTTGGCGTCACCACTTCAATCCTGATGCCGTCGGGCGATCGCGGAAGCGGTCACCCGGGTGGATCGGCTGAACACGGCGCCGTCGTGGCGCTGGCGCAGGCGCATCCCGGAGAGTTTCTCTTCTTCGCCAACGAGATCACGGACCACGCCGATGCCCGGAAAAACATCGAGCGACAGCTCCGTGCCGGCGCCATTGGGATCGGTGAGCAGAAGTTCAAGGTCGACTGCGACTCGCCCGAGCTGTGGCGCATCGCGGAAGTGGCCCGCGAGTTCGACGTGCCGATCCTGCTGCACTTTCAGCACGCGACCTACAATCGCCACATTGAGCGCTTCCATCGGACGCTGGAAAAATTTCCCACCGTCAAGTTCATCGGCCACGCGCAAGCCTGGTGGGCCCACATCGACCGCCAACACGTCTCCGGCGACAACTATCCCAAGGGCCCCGTGACACCTGGCGGCCTGACCGACCGCTACCTGACCGACTATCCCAACTGCTACGCGGAGGTTTCTGCGGGTTCGGGCAACAACGCGATCATCCGCGACGAAGATCATTACCGCGGGTTCATCCAGCGACACGCTGACAAGCTGCTCTACGGCAGCGATTGCAGCGAAGGAACCGGTCGCGCTCCGGTCTGTTTTGCCGCGCGGACCATCGATGCCGTGCGCCGCCTCTCGCCTAGCAAGGCCGTGGAAAGGAAGATCCTCTACGAGAATGCCAAACGGCTCCTGAAGATCTGACGGCGGCTCCCGCCCCAGCCTCCGAGCCTATGAGCCGCCGCGTCGCGGCCATCGCCAGGATCTTTCATGGTCCGCTTCGGGGCGTCCGCCCCGCGAGGCGACGAGTATCCACTTTCCCCTTTCAACTGCGTCTTCCCGCCGGCATCCATGGCCGCGTCCCGTGTCCATCGCACCACTCTCCTCGCCATCCCCGCTCTTCAACTGGCTCGACCATCGAGCCGCCGGAGTGCTGCTCCATCCGACGTCACTGCCCAGCGCGT
>JBEIHL010000405.1:0-4413 GCA_040381375.1 Opitutaceae bacterium | reverse complement strand
TCCTTGATCAGCAGAATCGTGAAGCGGTCCGTCAGCATCCCGATGGTGTTGAGCCCGACTCCCTCTTCCCGAATCTCGGTGCCGGTGACGGGCGGGCGCGTGATCGCGCGCAACGCGGCGAGACCCCGGGGCTTCGCGCGATCCACGGCCGGCGCGAGCCGTTCCAGCGCGTAAGCCAGCGGCTGCGGGGTGAGTTCGATAGGCAACTGATCGAGAAACGCGGACGACTGCCGCGCGAGTTGCTCGAAGTAGTCCTGCAACTCCGTGATTTCACAGGTGACGGCGTGGAAGGAAGGGTTCATGCGATGAGGGCCGTTTCGGCGGGAAGGGAAGGTTCGACCAACTTCGCCCGGACCGCGGCCTGCGCCTGCAGGATGAGGGCGTACATGTCGTAGTGATCCACGATCGGATCGGTGAAATCGGGATGAGCCAGCTCGGTCATCAGCTCCGCGTTCCGCGGATGCAGCGGGTTCGAAACATCGCTGGCCATGAACGTGCCCGGCGCGACATTGCCCCACTGGCGGATACGGTAGAAACGAATCCCATCCACCGCCCACCCTTTGCAAAGGGCGATCAGGCCGCGCATCTCGGGAAAGTTTTGTTCCTGCACGACCATGTTGACCATGACGCGGCGAATCACGCCGGTGCGGCGGGCGCCTTCGAGCACGCCCATCGTGCGCAACAATTTCTCCCAGGTGGATCCACGTCGCAGGCGCTCGTAGGTGTCGGGCGTGGCACCGTCGATCGAGATCGTGATGTCCTGGAAGCGCGCGTGCAGCGGCTGGAACTCCTCCCAGAGCCGCGGCGTGATCAACTGCCCGTTGGTTCCGAGCGTGATCGCGACGTGCGCGTACTTCGGATCGCACAGCTCCTTCAGAACGGAGCGGAAGTGCGGACTGCCAAACGCATCGCCGGAACCCGTGATATACACGCTTGCCGCGGTCCGGTCTGCGAGGAGCGGAAGCACGATCCGGTCGCGCACGCGCTCGAGTTTCTGGCGCTCGTCATGCGTCGCCATGATCTGGCCGTTGCGGCACGACGGACACGACAGGTTGCACGAGAGATCGTACGAGAGATTCAGGTGCTTCGGCGGCTGCACGCCCTCCACGCCGATCCGCTGCAGCGCCGCCCAGCGCTCCGGCTGTTCGGACTTCTTCGGCAGATTGAACCGCTGCCAACACGTCATCGGGCTGCAGAAGCGAAACGAGCCGTCGAGGATCGAACCGCGGATCGCCTTCGCCGCCGGTGACTGCCAGATCTCCTCCTTCGACTGGGTGTGCGCGTTCCCGATCGGAAATGGGACCTGCGTGCAGTTGCACGGGAAGACCGAGCCGTCTTTGTAGATCTCAAAGTTCTCGAACGGATGCGGACAAAAACGGTCGGAAGCGTCGGCGTGAAAGTTCTGCTCGCCGACGCAGCGCACGAACAGCGTCTGCGTATGGACGTCGTCGTAGTACAACGAGAGCGCCTGCCGCGCCCTGGCCGCCGCGCCCGGACGGTCGCCAGACTCCTCGAGCAGTTCCGCCCAAACCACGAGCACGCCGCGATGGCCTTTCACGAACGAAGCGAGTCGCTCGATGGCGAGCAGACGCCGCGACACCGGTCCAAGGGGCCGCAGCGTCGCGTGGAGAAACCGGACCACGCCCCGAATGTCCAGCCGCTGCCGGGGTTCCTCCGGCGGCAGGTAGCTATCGTGCAGCGCAGGGTCCGACAACTTCGCCAGCAAGTCGGGCAGCGCGCGATCGAACGCCGCACCGTCCATGTCCCCCGCCCCGGCCGTCGCCGCCGGGACACTGTGTCCGTTGGCCTGATACCTATAATCAACGGGCGCCGGCAACGGCTTCCGCGCCGCCCGCTTTTGCCAGATCCACTCCCCGCAGCCGGGGAAAAGAAACGCCGGCGCCACGCGCCGGGCCTGGGCCACGAACGTATCACGCCGCGCGGGATCGGTCAGGGCGGCGATCTTCGCCGTGGCTTCGGCCGCCTCGTAGTTCGACGTCAGCCCGAGCCCGAACTGCCGCACAAAGCGAGCCGCCGCAGTCTGCTCGCTGCCGAGCACCAGCATCGGCGTGAACGTCTTGGTGAGAATAAAAACCATGCGCGACGGCAGGCTGAGCCGCGTGAGCCATTCATTGTCCTCCGTGCCGTCGAGCGCCCCGCTCGGGAGCACCACGAAGGGATAGTTGGCCAGACGCTGCGCGAGCTGATCCTCGGGCAGGAAGCCCTGGCAAAAGATGCCATCCGCCTCGAGGGCCGCGCGATCCTGCGGCAGCCACGCAACCTTGTGATTGCCAAACCAGTCGATGCGCAGCCCCGCCGCGCGGGCGAACGCGCGGATCTGGTCAAACTGCCGCGCCGACCAGATGTTTCCGACCACGACCGCGTGGTGGACGTTGCCTCGCGCGGGCGTCCAGTCGTTCGGCACCTCGTGATCGCGCGTCGTCACGATCGGCGGGAGCAGGCCGAAGGAGCAGCCGAACCAGCTCGTATAATCGGCGAGCATTTCGGGGGAGATCGCGAGCCGGACATCCGACGCGGCGAACACCCGCGCCGCCAGTTCCGAGGGGACATCGCGCGCGTGCAGCACCTGGTCATCCATCACGTAGGTGCACAGCGGAGCACCCGTGGCTTCGCGGGCCGCGATGGCGTGCATGAAATCCGACGAGAAAAACGGCACGGCCAGGATCCGGCGAAACGTGAACGGCGCCAGCAGCCGCTGCACGATCCGGGCCCGCGCCGCTTCACCCAGTCCGGGGAGGTCGATCGAGAGATGCACTCCGCCAAAGTGCACGACGCCCTGGTAAAGCGTGCGCGAACGTAGCGTCACGAACGGACGGGCATCCGGAAAGAAACGTTCGATGAGCACGCCCGTGCCCTGCAGGCGGTTCACTTCGACATGCGCGAGCAACAGGTCGCGCGGCTCGTCGTAACGGCAGGCCTCACGCATCTGCAGCGCCCGGGCCCGCCAGGGCGTCAGCAGGGAATGGCGGGGACGCAGTTCCGCCGCCAGGTCGAGGGCTTCGAGCGCGATCGCCGCGTGCCTGGCCGCGAGGGCCGCGTCGGCCAGCGCGAACTGGTTGTCCGGGTGGTCCGGTTCGAGCGCGGCCACCTGCAGGCACGCCGCCAGCGCGTCGGCGGTTCGGTCGAGCCGGCGGAGCACGCGCGCGATCTCCCGCCAATACTCCACCCGGTCGGGCGCGAGCTGCGTGGCGCGGTGAAGCTGGCCGAGCGCCGACTCCGGATTCGATCCACGCGCCGCGACGGCTCCCCGCACGAAATACGCCTCCGCCGACTGCGCGTCGGCCCCCAGTGCCTGCTGCGCCATCCGGTCCGCCTCCGAGAGTTTCTGCTGCTCGAGCAGCGCGCGCGCGGTCCGCGCCAGTCGACCCGCCCGGCGTCCGCGCACGGAGCCACCGGGCAGACCCGCGAGTTCCCGCAGCCGCGGATGATGCGGGGCCAGCTCGCGCAGCTTCCGCAGCGCCGACTCGGCCACCGCCTGGTTGCCGCCCTCGAGCGCGAGTTCGAGCATCACCAGGTAGGCGTCGACGGAACGCGGATTGCTGCCGAGATCGATCTGCGCGACCTTCAACGCATCCTCGTACCCACCCTGTTCGAGCCGCACCAGCGCGACTGCACCTTCGCTGGCGTGCGAGTTCACGCGTTGGCGGCTGAAGAGAAGCAGCGACGCGTTCACCAGCGTGAGGCCCATGCTCGAACAACGGCGCACCAGTGCGACGCGTTCCGTTTCCGCCTCCTCCCACGCCCAGACGTGCATCGCACCGGCCAGTGCCGGCGAGTTGAAATTCTTCCGCCCGACGACGAGCATGTCCGCGCGTCCGGACTTCGCGGCCAGGCCGCGCCGCACTTCGAGCCGGGGGAGCGTGGCGCAAAGGCGCTCGAACTCGACGGGCACCGTCTCGTCCAGCTGCACCGTGACGCGGTCCAGGTTGCGGTGCAGTTCCTGCACGTACTCATAGCCGGACACGAGACGCGGAGAAATCACCGCGGTCCGGGGTGCGCCCATCGTCGGTTTCGGCTGCGCAAACATCGCCGGCGCGTCGCCATCGACGATCAGACGTTCGAACGCCGCCTGCCGGACTGCGGCGGAAAAGTTTTCGTCGAACCACCGTGCGCCCGCCGCGCCGATCGCGGCCGTCTCCGCCGGATGCGCCATCGCATGGCGCGCCTTCTCCACCAATTCCGTCGCCGAACCGTAGGTCACGAGATCGCGGCCCGGCTGCCAGACGTCGGTCAGCCCGGCGGCGGGAGCCAGGGCATCGGTCAGCAGCATCGCACCACTCGCCAGGATCTCGAAGACGCGCAGGTTGAGATAACAGTTGAGCGAGCTGTTGAAACCCAAGATGGAGTATCCTTATAAGGCGAGCCCCTCGCGCTGCGACAACGCCCGCTAGT
>JBEIHL010000404.1:0-4422 GCA_040381375.1 Opitutaceae bacterium | reverse complement strand
GCCATGCGGATTCCACTTCTTTGCTGCCTTGCCCTCGGCGCGAGTCTTCTCCTGGCCACCTCGACCCTGCGCGCCGATGAACGCGACGCGCTGCGCGAACGCCGGATTCGGGCGCACACGACTTTTCTCGCCGACGACCTGCTCGAGGGTCGCGGTGCGGGCACGCGGGGCCACGCGCTCGCAATGGCGTATGTGTCCGCCCAGTTCGCCCGCCTGGGCCTGGAGTCCGCCGGGCTCTCCGGCTACCTGCAGACCGTGTCACTCCGCGAGTCGCGGCTCGATCGAGACGCGGGCCGGCTCGTCCTGCGCCGCGGCGGCATCGAGCGCACTTTGGCGAACGTCAATGAGACCATTGTGCGTCCGGCCGCGGGGGAAACTTCAAGCGAGGTGACGGCGACGGCGGTGTTTGTCGGCTTCGGCATTTCCGCGCCGGAGTTCGGCTACGATGACTTCGCGCAGGGCATCGACGTGCGCGGCAAGATCGCGGTGATCCTGGCCGGTTCGCCGACGCAGCTTCCGTCCACGGCCCGCGCCCACTATTCGCGCAGCAAGAACGCGGAGCTCGTCGCGCGCGGCGCCGTGGGTGTGATCAGCCTCGAAACGCCCGCCGAGGAGAAACGGACGCCCTGGGCGATCGCGGTGAACCGCGGGCGATTTCCGACGATGCGCCTGATCAACCCGGACGGCTCGCTGTTGGAGGCGTTTCCCGAGTTGCGCGCGTCCGCCAGCGTGAGTCGCACGGCGGCGGCGGAGTTTTTCGGGACGGGCACACCCACGGTGGAGCAGGTGTTTGCCGCCTCGGAAAGCGGAAAGCCGCAGGCGTTCGACCTCGGGCTCGAAATCACGCTGGCGGGCAAGGCCGCGGTGAGCGACACCACGAGCGCGAACGTCCTGGGCTGGCTACCCGGAACCAACCCCGCGCTGGCGGGCGAACCCCTCGTGATCACCTGCCACCTCGATCACCTCGGCATCGGCCAGGCGGTCAAGGGCGACACCATCTACAACGGTGCGCTCGATAACGCCGTCGGCACGGCCATGGTCCTGGCCGTCGCCGAGGAAATGGCGGCCGGCCCCCGGACCGCGCGGCCCGTGTTGTTCGCCGCCCTGACCGCCGAGGAAAAGGGCCTGCTCGGCGCTTACCACCTGGCGCAGAACCCGCCCGCCCGGGTTCGCCGCTACGCCGCCAACTTCAACATCGACATGCCGGTATTGCTCGCCCCCGTGCGCGACGTGATCGGGTACGGCGCGGCGCACTCCTCGTTGGGTGCCCACTTCGCCGGCGCGGCGGCCCGCCAGGGCTTTACCGTGAGCGATGATCCGAAGCCCGAAGAAGTGATCTTCGTGCGCAGCGACCAATATGCGTTTATCCGCGCCGGCGTACCGGCCCTCTACGTGAAGAGCGGCACGAACGGTCCGGCGGGCGGCCCGGACCTCGCGGCGCTCGAGACCGACTTTCGGAAGAACCGCTATCACCAGCCGTCGGACGATCTCTCCCAACCGATCGACTGGCCGTCCGCCGCGGCGATCTCACGGCTCACAACCGACCTCATCCGCTCCGTCGCCGATGATCCCGCGGCTCCGCAATGGAACCCAGGCGACTTCTTTGGGACCCGTTTCGGCCAGGATACCGACAAGCGCGTGCGCTGAAACGGGGAAAGGGGTCGCGCCGACGCGGCCGACGCAAACGGCCGGTAGGATAAACCGGATTCACAGGATGGTTAGGCCGATTCGCACCAAGCCGCTATCCTGTCCATCCTGCTCACCCTGTCGAAAAATCAGCCGCTCGGACCATCACTTCTTCTTTGCCGCAGCCGCCGGCGCCGCCGCCGGTGCTGGCGCGGGCGCGCGGTCCTTGTCCAGGCTCCGGACGTAAATGTCCTTGAACCACATGTTGCCCAAGAGGCCGGAGTGCAGTTGGAGAGAAATGTAGCCGTCGAAGGACTTCGGTGCGGGGTCGGTGAAATCGAGGATCACCACGCCATTCAGACGTACGACGGTGCGGTTGCCCTCCACTTTGATGAGCATGTCGTTCCAGTCGTAAGGCCGGATCACGGTCTCATGCTCGGCGGCCGGCCAGGCGATCCAGCGCCGGCCGTCACCGTAGAGTCCGCCGGTGTGTTTGCCGATGGTGCGGTCGATCTCCACCTGGATGCCCTGCGTGATGTTCACCGAGTTGGGCGCGAAATCCGAGTGGTAGAAGACGCCGCTGTTGCCGTCGGCATCGCACTTGAATCGCAGCGAGAGATGAAAATCGCGGTACTTCGCCTCGGTGCGCAGGTAGCCGTACTGGCCGGTCACGCCCTGGCCGTGGATCGCGCCCTGTTCGACTTCCCACTTCTCGCTGCCGACCTTGACCCATTGGGTGAGGTCCTTGCCGTTGAAGAGCGAAACCCAGCCGGTGGACGGCTCCGGGACGCGATCCGCGGCGAGGCTCACGCCGCCAACGAGCAATGCAACAAAGACCGAGACCGACGACGGGATGATTTTCATGAGAGGAGAACGGGGCGTGGAGGATGCAGGAAAGCCTCCCCTTTGGAACCGTTCGCAGCCGACCGAGGCAAGCCGAGAAACCCGGCGCGGGGCGCAACACTCAGCCGAGGTGTTCCAGCGCCATCGCCGCCGCCGTGGTGCGGTTCTCGACTCCAAGTTTTGAATACGTGCTCTCGAGGTGCTTCTTCACCGTCGTGAGTCCGATCCCGAGCACGGTGGCGATTTCGTCATTGGTCTTGCCGCGCGCGACCCAGAACAGCACTTCGGCCTCGCGCGGAGTGAGCCCGAGCGATTCGAGTTCCTCCGGCTTCGCTTCGCCCGCGCGCTTCGCTTTGCGTCCGGACGCTGCGGCCGCGACGAGCTCGTCCGGCACCACGGGCTTCGTCAGATAGTCGTCCGCACCGAGATTCATGCCGGTGCGAATGTCCTCCGCCTCGCTCCAGCCGGTGAGAAAAACAAACGGCACGTGCGAGAGCCGCGGTTCGCTGCGAAGCGTCTCGAGCACGCGGTGACCGTTCATCTCCGGCATGGAGATGTCGCACAGCACAAGATCCGTCGCGTCGGGGCGCGCCCGCTCCACCCCTTCGCGGCCGTTGCGCACTTTCACGACGTCATAGCCCTCGAGCTTAAGGAGCTGGCGATAGTGTTCACGGAGACGGGCGTCGTCATCGATCACGAGTATCCTTTTCACGAGCCGCAAGCGTTAGAGCTGTTGGGAATTTGCGAGCGCCATGTGGTGGTTGCGCTACCCGCAGATTCAACATCCAACCGACGTGTCCGCACGCCCCTACCCCTCTCACCCAAGACCCTCGGAGATCACGTCCTCGGGAGACGAAAGGATCTTGGTCTCCGCCAAGGGCAACTGGCGCGGTTGCTGGGAGTTTGGCGAGCGGCTCTCGGAAGCTGGTAGGGGAATCACTACGAACCAACCGGCTCTGTTCGTGCCCGCGTAATCGCGTGGCTAGGGTTCGATCCGTGCGAATAGGATCACGACACCCAACAGTAGACTTCTCAATACCGCTTGTTGGGATTTTGCAGACCGCGGGATGGAGGCGTAGGTACGATCCTGACGACTTGCAGGACGTGCCGAGCGCTTTGTCCGAGACGGTCGACGCGGTACGTTGCCGGCGCAGCTGCGGGCAAGATTCACGCTCCACCGGCCCGCCCTCGACGCCGCCGCGCCGCCTGGCGCGAATTGATCCAGCAGGTCTGGGGCGCCGACCCCTTGCGCTGCCCCCTCTGCTCCGGCCTCCTACGGCCCATCGCCGTCGTCGAGATCGAGGCCGAAATTCTCGCTGTCCTCTTGCCCCTGGGCCTGGTCCGGCCCCACGAACGGCCTTTTGCCCTCGGTCCGCCCCGGCCGGAGGTCGCCGTCCTCGTCGATGCCGCCTCCGGCGAACTCCACGCGCTCGACCCACCGGGCCTATCGCCCGGTCTGCCGTATCCACAACCCCGCGACGAGCCGATCCGGTTCCGCGCCGAGGTGATGGAGCCGGGCGAGGACTTCGACCAAACGGGCTTCGAGCTGCCCCCGCCGCCGAAAGTCGCGCCGGCGGACGCCGGGCAGGGCGAACTGTTCAGCGACGACTATGCCCAGCCAGATTCCGCCGACGCCGAGCCAGTGTTTTGGTGCGCGGGCAGCGGGCAGGCCTCGCCAGACGACGACTTCGTTCAAGCCGACGCCGCGGAAACACTTTGAAGCCTCGCTTCTTGAAAGCGAGCGGCCGGAGGTCTGGCTCTTCGCATCGTGACTGCCTCGACTGACCTCCGAACCTTCGCCGGCGCGGCGCCGGAATCGGACGAGTTGCTGAGTTTCTGTCGGGCTATCTGCCTTAACCGGCTCTTCGCGCCGCTGGCCGGTCAGTCGGACTTGAGGGTTGGGGGACTACAGGGGTCCGATTCCGTTTCTACTGAAAATCCAGTTTCCTATCG
>JBEIHL010000403.1:0-4426 GCA_040381375.1 Opitutaceae bacterium | reverse complement strand
GGTCCCACGCCGAGCGCGCCGAGTGCGACCTCGAGCGCCGCGCTGCCGCTGGTCACGCCGAGGGCGAACCGCACGCCGATCATCGCCGCCATCTCGCGTTCGAGCGTCGCCACCATGTTCGGCGGCGACTTCGGGTCGGGACCGTAGTAGCGGAACAGCGCCTTGCGGCGCAGGACTTCGAGGACGAGTTCCTCCTCCTCGCGACCGATCGTCGCCCAACCCAGGGCGGGCGTCGGCACTACGCGGGGCGGGAAGGGATGATTTTCCGGGACAGCGACAGGCGTGCTCATGGTGAGGACAACGGAGTGGACGTGGAGAAAAGTTCTATGACCTGAATCAGATTCCGGGCAATATGGTACGGATCCTTGACGGGCAAGGCGACCACGCGTTCCAGCGGTGCGCCGGCTCGATCGCGAATCTGGATCCATTCACCGACGGCGGGATCCGGATGCGGAAAGGTACGAAACGAATACTCCCACACGCGTTCGAACCAGCGGCGCATCGACTCGTCGCCGGTCAGCGTCCAGGTGAGCGCCGTAGTGTAAATCGCCTCGGAATGCACCCACCACAGCTTCGTGTCCCAGGTGTGGTGCACGTTCGCCTCGTAGGCCGAGGCACCCGGCTCGCCCACGGGCGGCCCGCCCTCATAATCGACGTAATGCAGGAGCCCGCCGTGCACCTCGTCCCAACCCCGTTCGAGTTCGAATCGCACCGATTCGGCGGCGCGGGCGATCCAGTCATGGCGTCCCTCGCGCCGGGCCACCGTGAGCAGCATCCACAGCCCTTCGAGCGCATGCCCCGGGTTGAGGTGCCGGCTCAAACGCGTATGCTCGCGGCCCGCGCCGACCGGGCGCAGCTCGAGGATGCGTCCGCCCGGAACCATGAACCGATCGAAGATCCGCGCTGCCGCCGCGACACATTGGGCCCGGGCGTCTTCCGATCGCACATCGCTCAGGCCGTCGCACGCCTCCCGGAGCACCAACGTCAGGTTGAGTGTGATCATCGCAATCGCGTGCGACTCGTACCCATCCGGGATCGGTTCGGGTATCGTGGGAAAGCCTCCCGCCGCCACCCGCGCCTGAATGTGCGCAAACAGGCGCCAGGCCGCATCGAGTACTTCGTGGCGCCTGCTTACGCGCGCGAACTCGGCCAGCCCCATCACCACGAAGCAATCCGCATAGATGCTCGGCGCCGGGCCGCCGCCCGGGATGGCTTCCTTGAGCGCGCCGTCTTCCGACAACAGGAACGCACACCGGCCGTCTGGGAGAAACGCATGCGCCCGCAGAAAATCCACCGTACGCCCCGCCTGGGCGAGATAGCGCGCCGAATCTCCGGGCAGATGGTTCTTCGCCACGAGGTCGCTCAACCGGGACCAGAGCCAGGCGAAGCGACCTTGCGACCAGGTAAACTTGTCGCGGCTGACCAGCGTGGTGCCCGCGTTGTTGAAGCAATTGAACACGCCGCCCCGGAGCGGATCGATCGTCCGCCACCAGAACGGCAGGATCGAATCCGCCAGCGCGGATCGCGCCCGCGCCAGGCACGCCGCCCGGTGCTCCGCCGGGGTTTGGGGAGTGCTCATGGCTGCGGTCGCTCACCCCGGCCCGAAACCGCCGCGAGGAGTTCCGTCACGGCCGGCGGGGCCGACCGCCGGTTCAGCGCCGCGAACCCACTGAATACGATGATCGAGGTGGCGAGGGGCGTCAGCACCAACATGCCCGCCGTCGCCGGCACGGCGTACTTGAGGAGCACAAAGGCAGCGAACCCCGCGAAGATCGACGCAATGGCGGCGCGCTGGTCCGCCTGCCGAAAGACCGGCAGCAACCCAAGGATCATCGGCACCGACGTCGGCCCGATCAGGGCCGCGAACCAGGAGATGACCAAGCCGAGCACGCCGCCGAAACGCTCGGCCTCGATCCCGACCAGGAGCGTAAGAACGGTGAAGATCAGGGTCGTCAACCGGGCCAGGCGCAGGCCGCGCTTCGGATCCATCTGCTGGAAACGAGGCGACATCAGCGGCAGGATGTCGCGCGTGATCACCGACGAGACCGTGTTGGTATCCGACGTCGTCATCGCCATCGTCGCCGCGAACATCGACGCCAGCACGAGTCCGATCAGCCCCACGGGAAGGAACTGTTTCGTCATGAGCACGTACGACTGCGACGGGTCCGCAAGATTGGGCAGAATGAGCGGCGCCGCCCACATCGGAAAGAAGAGGAACAACGGCCAGACGAGATAGAGCGCCCCCGAAAGCAGCGCCGACTTCCGGGCGGCTTCCGGCGACGGCGAGCCGATGTAGCGCACGGCGAGGTTCCAGGTGCCGCCATTGTAGCTCAACGTGGAGACGACAATATAGCCGGCCAGGAACACGGCGGTGTAGGGGCCGTTCAGGGCCTGGCCATGACCCACCGGCAGGCGGTCCCAGATGTGTAGCGCGGCATCGAGCCCGCCGAGGTGATGGACCACCGCGACGCACAGCACGAGCCCCGCGACCACCTGCACCACGAACTGCAGCAGATCCGTGTAAAGATCGGCCCAGAGCCCGCCCACCGTGATGTAGAACACCGACACTCCGCCGGAGATCCAGATGCCGGTTGAAATCGGCAGGCCCGTGAAGCCGTTGAGCAGGATGCCGATCGATGCCCACTTGGCGCCGACATCGAAGAGTTTGAGCAGCACGCCGCTCCACGCCATCACCTGCTGGGTGGCGAGCCCGTAGCGAACGGCCAGGTATTCCGTCGGCGATTCAATATGCCGGGCCGCCCGCAACCGCGCCCAGCGCGGCGCGATCAGGAAGGCGCCCACGAAGCAAGCGATGGTGATCGATCCGGCCCACCAGACGTAGAGCGTAAAACCGTGCGTGTAGGCGATCGCGGCGTAGGCCACGAACACGACCCCGCTGTGGCCCGACACGTGATGCGAGATTCCGCCCAGCCACCACGGGATCCGGCCGCCGGCGACGAAGTAATCATCCGAACTGCGGATCCGCTTCACCGCCACCCAGCCGATGACTGCCACCAGCACAAAAAAAAGGGCGATGACGGCGTAGTCGAGGGGATGCATGCGGCGAAGAGCGCGTAACCATACAGTTACCGCTGAAACCCGGCGCAAGCCCAAAGCGCCGGCGCCCGCTCCGGGGCGCATGCGGGGACGGTCCGAAAGGATGCCGGCGGCGCGGCTTGACGTTAGATAGGTTCGGTCTCTTCGTAGGCCGATCCAGCCGGAAACTCGCCGCCCGTCGGTAAATTTTCGCTTGTCTGGACCACTTCTCCCACGTAACTAGCTGGTTACTCTATGCGAGCCGCTCCCCTGCCATCGACCACCCGTCCGGGACTACCCTGTCCGCCGGACGCGGTCGATGATTTCATCAGCCAGCCGACGCCCCGCGTCGTGGAGGTGCTGGCGCGCTCGCACGGGCCCTTTCTCATCCTGGGGGCCGGCGGCAAGATCGGTTTGCATTTGAGTGTGATGTTGCGTCGGGCGCTGGACCAGTTGGGCCGCAAAGACCGGGTCGTCGCGGTCTCCCGCTTCAGCACCCTGCGCGACCGGGCGGCGTTCGAATCGCGCGGCGTGGAGACACTGGCCTGCGACTTGAGCCGGCCCGAAGACCTGAGTTCCCTGCCGGATGCCCCGACCATTTTCTTCCTGGCGGGCGTGAAGTTCGGCACGGCGGCGGCGCCCGGTCTGCTGCGGGCGACCAACGTCGAGATCCCGCAGCGCGTGGCGGAAAAGTATTCGCACGCGCGCCTCATCGCCTATTCGTCGGGCTGCGTGTACCCGTTCGTCACGCCGGCATCGGGGGGCGCCCGCGAGAACACCCCACCGTCGCCGGTAGGCGAATACGCCGCCTCGTGCATTGCCCGCGAGCAGGCCTTCACCGAGGTCGCGGCCGCGCAAGGTACGCCGGTCGCGCTGATCCGGCTCAATTATTCGATCGAGTTCCGCTACGGCCTGCTCGTCGACATCGCGCAAATGGTACTCGCCGGGCGCCCGGTCGATGTCACCACGGGTCACGTCAACGTCATCTGGCAGACCGACGCCGTGGCGCACAGCATCCAGGCCTTGGACGTCGCGGGTTCGCCCGCGGTGCCGATCAACGTCACGGGCGCCGAAACCCTCTCCGTGCGGGATCTCGCGCACCGTTTTGCCGCCGCTCTTGGCCGGCCAGTGGCTATCACTGGGGTGGAGGCCGAGACCGCCTGGCTCAACAACGCGACCCATTCCCACCGTTTGTTCGGCGCGCCGCTGACGACGGTAGATCAGATGATCACCTGGATTTCAGCGTGGCTGCTGCAGAATGGCGAGACTTGGGGAAAACCGACCGGCTTTGAGCGCCGCGACGGTCGTTTCTGAGTTGGCGCGCGCGCTTTTCGAGGCCGTTGGAACTTCGCCGTCATTTGCTCTCCGGACAGGTCATCCCGGCCCTGCC
>JBEIHL010000402.1:0-4431 GCA_040381375.1 Opitutaceae bacterium | reverse complement strand
CGCCCAGGGAGTCCAGATCCCTTGATGGTGCACGTGCTTCGAAGGATAGTCGTCGGTCACGATTTTGCCGGACGGAGAATAGACGGGATGAAGATAACCGGCCCGCTTGAACTCGGGCTTGATGCCCGAACGCGGCAACGCGTCCCGATCCATCTGGTAAACAAACGCCATCCTACCCTCCACCCGAACCTGCAGCCGGCCGTCTTCCTTGCGCACCTCGACGCCGCGTTCTGCATCGGAGCCACCGGCCGCGCTCAGGGTCAGTGCGACGGTCTCGCCCGCCCGCTGCAACGGTAGGACGAACGTCGCCTCGCCCCCCGCCCCGGTTTGCACCGGCAAAACCAGCCCCCCGGGACCGCGCAACACGGCGGACTTGGGGGCATCGGCGGGTAACTTGAACCCGATCACCTGAGCAGCGCGATCGACGTCCGCCGAAGCGACCGTCACGCGATAATCACGAGCGTGGACGGCGTGAGCCGAGACCACCACGCCCAGGAGCGCTGCAACCATACGAGGGGTGAAGACCATGGAGGAGACGACGAAGCGGGCCCCACCAAGTCAGACGCCCCGGGCACATGCAAGCCAGAGCGGCGCCCCGGCGAAAAAAGCCGGCGATCGCCCAATTTCCCTCTCGCCGCTCAGGGCCCTTTGACCGCGACCCATTCCAAATCGAGAAACACCAGGCGGTGGTCCGACGCTTTCACCAGGTCGGCTGACGCGTCGTCGGCGGCGGGCCAGAACACACCGCCGCCCCGGACCGACCAGCCGCGCCGGGACGGCAGGACGTAATCGATCCGGAGATTGCCGGGTCCATTCGGCGGCCGGTCGTTAAAATCCGCGGTGTCGTGCGCCGGATCGCCCCGCTGCTGCCCGTTCGCCCCCGCCTGCAAACGGGCCTGCTCCACGCCGCCGACACTCGCCGGTCGGAACGAAGCGCTGATCCGCGGATGCCCCAGCAGTTGCTCGATGGCCCGCGCATGCGAATCGCCGTCCACGGGGTCCGCATTGAGGTCGCCGACGATCACGAAACGCGCCGAGTCCGGAAGTCCCCCCCTCCGACCTGCATCGTCCTTCAGGTAATCCGCCCCGTTCAGATAATCCGCCCACAACCGGATCTCGTCGTGATTCCGCCGCCCGTTGCGATCCTCGGGCCCGTCAAACGTCGGCGGCGTCGGATGACTCGCCAGCAGATGCCACACGCGGCCCGGCGCGAGTTCGATCGGGACGTCCGCGTGGGTTTTCGACGATAGCCGGAAGACCCCCAGTTCCTCGTCTGAATACCAACCCGGCGGAATCAGCGCCCCGGGCATGTCCCGCCACGTGAAGCGTTGAAAGGTCCGCACCTGCTCCGCCCGGATCGGAAACCGCGAGTAGACCACGAAGCCGTACTGGCCCGGAAACTCCCCGTAGCCGAAACAGTCGTTGCCATAGGCGCGCGCCGTCGCGCGATCGCCCGCTGCGCCCGGCGACGCCACCGCGCGGCCGTCGTTGTCGAAATCGAAGCGGGAGTCCGGCGTGACATTGGCCGGAACCCCGGTGTTCACCGGCGGTGCATAATAAAACGGATACGACAACGGCGCCTGGCCGTTCTGCGCGACTGCCAGGTAACGATCGTGAAACCGCCGCGCCGCTTCGCCCCCCGCGTCGTAGTCGAATTCGTTAACCAACACCACATCCGGCCGGACGCGCTGCAAAATCTCCGCAATCTGCCGGGCCTGGCGGTTCCCGCCGTCGCCGAGATCCCGCAACAACTGGCCCGCCGCATCGCGATTGAGCGACGCATTGAAGGTCGCGACACGCAGAGTCGATGCCGACGACTCCGCCGCCCGGACCGCTGACCCCGCGTCGGCGAGCGCCAGGATCAGAAGCGCAAGCCAGACCCGGGTGCCGGAAGAGACCCTGACCGCGCGGAGAAAAGCCATGCGGCGACCGAAGCAGCCGCCGACCGCCGCGGCAAGTCAGCGCTGCGCGACCCGCGCCCGTCGCGCCGCATACTTCCCGATGCTCGCGCCGAGCTGGTAACCTGCCACGCACCCCTCGCGGGAATGCAGGCCGTCCAGACTCACCACGAACGCCTGCTCGGGGGCGGCCGCCGCGAATCCGGGAAAGATCCTGCCATCCGCCGCCGACGGCAGTCTGAACTCGACCAGATCCGTCGTGAAGTGCGCGCTCAACGCCGCCTGCGCCGCGCCCGCGATCGTCGCGTCGACCGCCGGATAGTGCGCGACCGGCGGAATGTTCACGCGACCATACTCGAGCCGCCGCCCCTCCGCATGCGTGCCGTCGTTCCCGCGCGCCACAGTGTCGGTCGGGAGTGCGAGACGGATTTCGATCGGCTGCCAAATCTCCGCCACCACGGCGCGCTTGTGCGATGGAAGAGACCGTCGTGCCCCGCGTGACCTCGTTGCCAGGTCCCGCAGGGCACGAACAGTCTTCCCAAACCGGACCCAACCGGATTGGTTACATCAAAAGGTCGCCTCCGGCTCCCGCCGGCGGGCGGATCAGTTCTGCAGCAGTTGCAGCACCGTCTTCGGCGTCTGGTTCGCCTGCGCCAGCATCGCCGTGCCCGACTGCACCAGGATGTTGAACTTGGCGAGCTGCGTCGATTCCTCCGCCACATCCACATCGCGGATACGCGAGATGGCGGACGAAAGATTCTCAGACTCGACACTCAGCGTCGTCGAGGCGAGTTCAAGCCGCGACTGGGCCGCGCCGAGCGACGCGCGCTGCGTCGCCACGTGCTCGATCGCGTCCGCGATCTTCTGGATCGCGTCCGTATCCGTGGATTCAAGCGAGTAGACGCCAGAGCCGTTCTGTTGAATGATCGCGAGCATGCCGCCCGTGCGGAGATTCGTGTCGCCGATTTTCATTTCCTCGCCGACGGCCTGGCCGATCGCGACGTTGAGACCGCCCGTGGCGCTGGAGCCGAAGAGCACGATGCCGTTGAACGCCCCGAATGGGGCATCGACGTCGGTCGCGCCGCCGATCTCGGCCGTGGTGCCGCCGACCGTGGCGCGCAACTGATCCTGCAACTCGGCGAACTCCTCCTGATGGATGGCGACCTCGGAGGAACTCTTCGTCTGGCTATTCGCCAGGATCGCGAGCTCGCTCAGGCGCGTGAGGTGCTTCGTCATGCCGCTCATGTAGCCGTCCGCCGTCTGGATGTACGAGATGGCGTTCTGCACATTCGTCGTCGCCACCTTCACGCGGCGGCTCTGGGCGTCCAGTTTTGCGGATACGGCGAGGCCGGCGGCGTCGACCGAGGGATTGACGATCTTTGAACCGGAGGAAAGCCGGGCCAGCGAATGGCCAAGCATCTCCTGATTGTGGTTCAGGCTGCGCGCGCCGGCGATGGCTTCGATGTTGGTGTTGATGACGCTCATTGTCGGGTGGGTGGTTAGCGGGGGGGGAGGTGGCCGTGGTGAGGGAGAAACGTAATCAGACCTTCATTCCGGCGACCGCCTTGGGCGGCAGTTGGGGCAGCGGGCCGGGCCGCGCGTGGCGCACGGCGGCCGCCTGATTGCTGGCGGCGATGTCGGACAGCACTTCCTTGCGGAAAATGGCGATCTCGCGGGGAGCGGCGATGCCGATCTTCACGACGTCGCCCTCGATGCGGGTGATCCGGATCTCGATATTGTCGCCAATGACGAGGGCCTCGTTGACCCGGCGGGACAGAACAAGCATGACGGGTCAGGCTGTGCGGGCGTACGCGGGCGCCTGCGGGTTTTCCACCAGGGAGTGATTTGCGCTGTAGCGCGAGTAGTTCGAGATCACGAGCTGCCGCCCGATCCGGGTGCGCCGGTTGACGACGAGGGGGCCGATGAGATTGGCGGTCGCCTCGACCGGATCCTGCTGGCGGAGGGTCACGATGTTCAGAATCATCGCCTCCGCAGGACTGCGCAGATCGAGTTGCTCGGCGTCGGCGTCGAAGATCTCGGGATCGTAGCCCGGCACGATCCCGCCGGGCTCGATCACGATGAAGTGAAGGTGATCGACTTCGCTGTGGAGCTTCATCCAGAGAAACGGCAGGTGACCCGGCAGATAGAGCAGCTCCGCGCGCTTGTAGTTCGCGAAGCCGACCAGGCCCTGTGGCAGTTCGATCTGGTTGGCCGGAGGCGTGTCGAGATCGGAAGGATAGAGTTCAGGCAGAACCTTCATGGGAGAAGAAGACGGCAAGGGTAAACCGGGATGGTTGAAACTCAGCGGATGTAATCCAGGAGTGACAGGCGCATGATGTTCGCGGCGGACTGCAGCGCCGCCTGGTAGGCGGTCTGGGTTTGGTTGAGCCGGACGATCGTTGTCGGCAGGTCGAGGTCCGCCTCGGCGGAGACGAACCGCTCGAGATTCTCGTTGTCGCTCGTGAGCTGGGTGCGATTCGCCTCAATCCGCATCTGCACGCCGCCGGTCTCGGCGATCGCGGAAACGAGTATG
>JBEIHL010000401.1:0-4437 GCA_040381375.1 Opitutaceae bacterium | reverse complement strand
GGGCGTCCGCGCTCCCAGGGAAGACGCGCGTCGGATGGGACGCAAAAAAGGGCGGGTCAGAGACCCGCCCTTCACAGAGTGGACTACTCCGCCGCTCAGACCGTCGTCAGCTTGCGCTTGGCGTGATCGTACTTGGTCTTCTTGCCGGTGTCGTACGAGATCACCGCCATGAGGACGGCGACGGCGTGCTGGTAGCCGGCGTCGATCGAGGCATGCGGCGTCTTGCCGTCGCGCATGCACTGGAGCCAGTTGAGGAAGTGGTCCGGGCGTTCGATCGGGGTGACGTCGACCTTGCCGCGGATCTTGCCATCGCGCTTCGGGCCGCCCTCGGCGCTGTAGTTCGGGACGTTCCAGTTGTCGACGGAGAGCGTGCCCTTGTCGCCGAAGAACTTCCGGGTGTTGCCCGCACTGTTGGCGAAGTTGTTCGAACTCGTGACCATGAAGCCCTCCGGATACATCCAGGTGGCGATCACGTTGTCGGGCACGGTGAACTTGTTCTCGTCGTTCCAGTACGTCACCCCGCCCATGCACATGCACTCGGTGGGGAAACCGCAGTCCATCACGTAGTGCATAAGGTCGAGGAAGTGCGCGCCCCACTGCGGGACCGGGCCCTGGCAGAACTCATAGTAGCCGTACCAAGCGGCGTACTGGCGGGCGTCGAACGGACGCATCGGACGATCGTTGAGGAACTCCTTCCAATCGACGTCCTCTTGTTTGATGTCCCGCTTCAGGTAATTGTACCAGTAGGGCGGCGTGGCGTTGCGGAACTCGTCGATCCGGGAGATCTTGCCGAGGGTCCCAGTCTTCATGAACTCGCGCGCGCCGGCGACGCCGGGCAGACTGCGGAGCTGGGTGCCGACCTGGATGATGCTCCCCTTGGCCTGAGCGGCCTTGGCGGCGTCGTACGCGCGGACGAGTTTGTCGAACTCCGTCGCGAGGGGCTTCTCGATGTAGATGTGCTTGTTCGCCTTGGCGGCGGCCTCGAGGTGCAGCGTATGCAGGTGGTCGGGTGAAGCGACCATGACCGCGTCGACATCGTTCATCGCCAGCACGTCACGGTAGGACACGAACTGCTTCACGTCGCCGCCGCCCTGATGCTTTTTGGCGAAGTCATTGGCCTGCTCGCGGGCGATACGCCACGGGTCGGCCACGGCTACGACCTCGAAATTCGCCTTGTCGAAATGCTTGTAGATACCGTCCATGTGGGCGGTACGACCGCGGCTGCCGCAGCCGATCTGGGCGATCCGGATCCGGCTGTTGGCGCCGATGGAACGGGCGCGTTCGGCGGCGGTGAGGAACTTGGGGGTCGATGCGGCGATCGCGGCACCGGCGGCGAGCGACGACTTCTTCAGGAAGTCGCGGCGCGGGAGGGATGATTCCGGGGATTTCATGAGATTAAGCGGCAAAGATCTGATCGAGTTTGGTGGAAAGGTGCGAGAGCCATTCGGCGTCGTCGGTGAGGTTCGGAACCCGGGCCTGTTCGGTGATCATCCAGCCGGCCGTGTAGCCGATGGAGTCGAGGGCCGCCATCACCGCGGGCCAGTCGCTGTCGCCCGTCATGAGTTCGACGCCGAAGCCGGAGCGCGGCCCCTTTTCGTCGCGCAGCTTGCGGCTGAATTCCTTCACGTGAATCTTCACGATCCGCGAGCCGAGGGCGCGCACCCACTGGTCGGGCCAGCCGGTGTTGACGACGTTGCCGACGTCGAAGTGCCACTTCACCATCGGCGACTTGAAGCCGTCCACATAGGCGGCGGACTCGAGCGGGCTCATGAGGAAACCGTTCCAGACGTTCTCGATCGCGATCGCGACGCCGAGTTGTTCGGCGAGCGGGACCGCCTTTTTGATCTCGGCAATCGAGCGCGTCCAAGCGTCCGCGTAACTGATCTCTTTGTTGACGACGCCCGGCACGAGCAGGACGGAAGTCGCGCCATAAGCTTTGGCGTCGCGGAGGCCGTGCTTCAGGCTCTCGAGGCAGGTTTCACGGGTGGACGGATTGGGCGAAGAGAGCGGATGCGACCAGTGGTTGGCGATCACGACGCTCGCGATCTCGAGGCCGGTGGCATCGCGGGCGGCGAGGATCTCCGGCTGGTTGAGCGCGCTGGAAACCTCGACGCCATGGAATCCGGCGGTCTTTAGCAGTTTGAAGCGCTCGAGCACGCTGTACTTCTTGGCCGCGGCGCCGCCGAAGGTACCGAACATGAAGCCCTTTTTGTGGGCACGCTTGGTCTTGGCGCCGGCGGAGGCCTTCGGTTCGGCGGTGCGAAGGGCCGCGGGGGCAAAGGCTGACAGCACGGCGGAAGACCGGAGAAAGGTGCGGCGATTCATGGGGACATGAGAAAGGTAAGGAGTGAACTACTTGGTTACCTCGCGACGGCAAACCGATTTTCCGACCGGGCGAGAAAAACCCGCGCCTTTGCTGACTTGGAGTCCAAGCTTGTCGTTGGCGGAGGTTTCGCCTGGCCTCGCGACCCGCCGTTTGCGACTCCGGAACCCTCGGCTCTCGGACCGGAACTGCAATCACGCGGCCAACCCCGTTTCAACCCCATGCGATCTCCTTTGCTTTCCCTTCTGCGCCTGTGCCCATGCACTTTCCTTGGTCTGGTCGCCTGTCTTCTGGTCGTCGCGCAACCGGCGCGGATCGCCGCGGCCGATGCTGCCGAAGGCACCATCGAGGGCCGCGTACAGAATGCGCAAACGGGTGAGTACCTCGAGCGGGCCCGGATCCGCATCGCGGGACCCGCCGCGGAGACGTTCACCGACGCCGACGGCTTCTTCCGACTGACCCGCGTGTCCGCAGGGGACGCGACGCTTGAGGTGTTCTTCACCGGTCTGCCTCCTCAATCCGTGCGGGTCCGTGTCGCCCCGGGCGCGCTCGTCCAACAGGATGTCGTGTTCAAGGCCGCGACGCCTCCGGCTGGCGACGGCACGGTGAAGCTCGCGGCCTTCGTGGTCGACACTTCCCGCGAAATGGCCGCCTCCGCGCTCGCGATCAACGAGCAGCGGTTCGCGCCCAACATCAAGAATGTGGTTTCGACGGACGAGTTCGGTTTCGTCGCCGAGGGCAATGCGGCCGACTTCCTGAAATTCCTGCCGGGAATCACGATCGAAAACAGCGGCGGCAATTCCCGTGACGTATCCATCAACGGCGTGCCGTCGGCCAACGTGCCGATCACGCTCGACGGCTTCAGTGTCGCGAGCTCCGGCGTCGGCGACACCAACACCGGTCGCGCCGTCGCCATGGACATGATGTCGATCAACAACCTTTCGCGCATCGAGGTGGAGTACTCGCCGACGCCCGAGTCGCAGGGCGCGGCCCTCGCCGGCACGGTCAACATGGTGCCGCGTTCGGCGTTCGAGCGCGCACGGCCGGTGCTCAACGCCAGCGCGTTCCTCGTGATGCGCAGCACCGAGCCCGACTTCAAGAAGACGCCCGGCCCGCGCACCTCGCCGTCGCGCAAGATCGATCCCGGTTTCGACTTCTCGTACGTGGCGCCGGTCAACCAGCGCTTCGGCTTCACGCTCTCCGGCGGCACCGCCACGAATTTCTCGCCGGAGCCGCTGTCGCAGACGGGCTGGCGCGGTTCCAGCCTGCCGTTCGCGGCGAGCTTCCCGACGTCGACGCCCGACCAGCCGTATCTGACCAACTACACCTACCGCGACGCCACGAAGGTGACCACGCGCAATTCCCTCGGCGCGAGCGTCGACTTCAAGCTCTCGCGGCACGACCGGCTCACGCTCGCGTACCAGTACTCGTATTTCCATCTCTACGCCTCGAACCAGGGGCTGAACTTCGTCATGAGCCGCGTGCTGCCGGGCCAGTTCAGCGTGCTGTCCACCCGCAGCGCCCCGGGCCAGGCCGAGCTGCAGCTCACCAACCTGATCCGTGACCGCCACAATCGCTCGCATACGCCGACGATCATCTGGCGCCACGACGGACCGGTCTGGAAGGGCGATCTCGGTTTCGGTTATTCGCAGTCGACGAACCGGAATCGCGACATCGACAAGGGCCTGTTTCAGAACACGACCGGATTCCGCCGCAATCTGACGATCGCCTTCGACGGCATGCTCGAGGAGCGCCCCGAACGGATCACCGTGATCGACAATGCCACGGGCGCCGTGATCGATCCGTTCGCCCTCACCGGCAAGACGTTCAACACCGCCGCGGCGATCCAGAACGACACCTCCGACGTCCAGCGCACCGCCTACGGCAACGTCGCCCGCGACTTTCACGGCCGCGTGCCGCTGCGGCTGAAGACCGGCTTCCACGTGCGGCAGTCGGTCCGCGACAACCGCAACCAGAACACTGCGTACACGTTCCTGGGACCCGACGGCAACGCCGCGACCGACGAGAGCGCGGCGCCGTTCCGCGACCCCGTATACGGCTCCCGCTCCGGATCGTTCGGCCTGCCGGCGATCAACGGCATCAGCAATGCGCTC
>JBEIHL010000400.1:0-4438 GCA_040381375.1 Opitutaceae bacterium | reverse complement strand
GGTTTCTCGACCAGTGTTCACATTGAAGGAATGACCGATCTCTTAGAAGGCGCTTCACGACCAGGTCATTTTTCTGGAGTAGCAACTGTTGTAACAAAACTCTTTTCGGCGGGCCGACCAGATATCGCGGTTTTTGGTCAAAAAGATTTCCAACAGTTCGCAGTCATTCAACGAATGGTTGCAGATCTAGACATGCCGATTCGACTCATCATGGCATCAACTATTCGTGAACGAGATGGTCTGGCGATGTCTAGTCGCAATGTACGGCTTTCAGCATCGGCTCGAATTGAGGCGAAAGCGATTTCACAAGGACTTAGTGCGGCTCAAGCTTTATTCTCGTCGGGAATTCGGGAGTCTCAGCAATTGGTTGAGGCAGTGGAGTCGGTCATTGCTCCGACATCGGCGGCGATTGATTATGTCAAAGTAATTGATTCAGCGTCTTTGCAAGATCTTTCATCGGTATCACAAGGCAGCGTCATAGTTGTCGCCGTGATTCTGGATGGAATTCGTCTCATCGATAATCACATCTTGGTGTGAGCCATGACTATCAAAGCTATTCCTGAAAAATGTTTATGGAATGAAATACATGTTCCAGATATTTCACATGTTGTTGACAGTGAAGACTGCGACGAGTTCGATGTTTTGATTATTGGAGCCGGCTATTCGGGATTGTGGACTGCCTTCTACCTTCATCTCAACGACACCTCGCTGAGAATCGCAATCATTGAAAAGAATTCGGTTGGATTTGGTGCAAGTGGTCGCGTGGGGAAAGATGTTCACCGGCTATTCCGCGGAGATGTCTCTCACCGCCGCCGCTCAGAAAACGTTTTCCGGCGAGCTGTGCACCCTGTGCCACGTCGCCCAGGATGGAAGAAAGCAGCAGGAGTCGGGCGGCGACACCGCCCCTCCGGGCAAACAGTCCGGCAAGATGATCGACCTCTGTCCGCTGGCCGTGTTCACGCCGGTGATCTCACCGAGGGACGGTACCGTGGGCAGCATTGCCGCGTTAGTCATGGTCGATGGTCGCGGGCGTGCCAGCCCGCCGAGTCCGCCGCCACGCGTTTGACGCGCACCTGACCGTCCGTCGCATCGTTCCGCGGAACGACGACGGTTTCGTTGGTATTGGCACTCACCCGTTCGCGCGCTGCGCCAACGGACGTATTCGGCCCCGACCGTGCAAGCCGTTCGCGACCGCCATCTCCCCCAACTCCGCCGACGAATTCTTCCGCCGGCTGTGATCAACCTGATTCGCCCGACCTTCCCATTCTTTCTCCGCTCATGAAACTCTTTCCGCTTTCTAACCTTTCTCATCCGTGGTGGCGCCTGGCGCTCGCCGCGTCGCTCACGCTCGCCCTCGTCGCCCCCGCCGCGACCGCTCCGCAGACCTCGGCCCCGGTCACGGAGTTGTCACCGATGACCGTGACCGGCACGCGTGAGCGAGCCCTGCTCTCGGAAACGCCGGTCTCGATCGGCGCGATCAAACCCGAGGTGATTCGCGAAACCGCCCCGATGCATCCGGGCCAGTTGCTCGGTCAGGTGCCAGGGGTCGCGATCGCGGTGACCAACGGCGAAGGCCACACCACGGCCATTCGCCAGCCCTTCACGACGAGTCCGCTCTACCTTTTCCTCGAGGACGGCATTCCGATCCGCGCGACGGGCTTCTTCAATCACAACGCTCTCTATGAGGTGAACATTCCGATGGCCGGCGGCATTGAGGTGGTCCGCGGGCCGGGCACCGCGCTTTATGGTTCGGACGCCATCGGCGGCATCGTGAACATTCTCTCCCACGCGCCCACGGGCGAAACCCGGATGAGCCTGAGCGGAGAAGCGGGCGCGTTCGGCACCTGGCGTTTCCTCGGCAGTGGCACCACCGCGGTCAACGAACGCGGCGGCGTGCAGGTGGACTTGAACGTCACGCACACCGATGGCTGGCGCCAGCGCACCGCCTACGACCGGCAGAGTGGCAATCTCCGTTTCGACCAACGCATCGGCCGCGATGGCATGCTCAAGACGATCATCGGGGCCTCCAAGATCGACCAGCAGACGGGCGCAAACTCCGCGCTGCCGCTGGCCGACTACCTCAACAATCCCACGCGCAACAATCTCTCGATCGCCTACCGCAAGGTCAGCGCCGTGCGCATCTCCGCCGAGTACGAACAGCAATTCGGCACCGGCATGATCTCGGTCATCCCCTATTTCCGCGACAATGCGATGGAGCTCAACGGCACGTTCAATCTGAACTCCGATCCGCGCATCGATAAATCCCACAACGTCTCCTACGGCGTGCTCGCGAAGTGGCGGACGAATCTCCCCGTCCTGCGCGCCCGCCTCATCGGCGGACTCGACCTCGACTACAGCCCCGGCTCTCGCCGCGAAGACAATCTCCTGGTCACGCGGACCGGCACGGGCGCGAACACGGTCTTCACCGGTTACACCATCGGCACCCGGATCTACGATTACCGCGTCACGTTTCGGAGCGCGTCGCCCTACGTTCACACGGAGCTGTCGCCGACCCGGGCGCTGCGGCTCACCGCCGGGCTGCGTTACGACGCGCTCCGCTATACCATGGAGAACCGACTCGCCGCCGGCACCGTGCAGGCGTCCGTGCTCGGCGCAAATCGCTTCTACGGCCAGCTCGCCGATGATCAGACGAGTTTTTCGCGACTCAGCCCAAAGCTCGGCGCCACCTATGCGATCAACCCGCACCTGCACGCGTACGCGTCCTATAACTTCGGATTCCGCGCGCCGTCCGAAGGCCAGCTCTACCGGGCCGGCAACGACACCACGGCGGTGAATGCACTCTCCCGCGCCCGTCTCGCGGTTGGCCTCAAGCCCATCAAAGCCGAACAGATCGAACTCGGTTTTCGCGGTGAAGCCGGCGCCTGGAGTTACAATATTGTCGCCTATGAGCTGGAGAAAAAGGACGACCTCGTCGGTCAACGCGATCTCGCGACGAACGTCAGCACCAACGTCAACGCGGGCCGCACCGAACACCGGGGAATCGAAGCCGGCATCGGCGCCCGGCTCGGCTCGCAACTCCGGTTCGACACGGCGCTCTCGTATGCGCGTCACCGCTACGTCAACTGGATCACCGCGACCGCCAACTTCAGCGGCCGCAACATCGAGACCGCCCCGAAGGTGCTCGCCAACACCCGGCTGACCTGGCGCCCGGTCGCCGCGGCGATGTTGCAGCTCGAATGGGTTCGCATCGGCGAGTACTGGCTCGAGGCGAGCAACTCGGCGAACTTCGGCCAGTATCCGGGACACGATCTCCTGCATGTCCGCGCCAGCTACGCCGTCGGCAAGAACCTCGGCCTCTTCGCCCGGGTGATGAACGCGACCGACAAGCGCTTTGCCGACAGTGCGTCCGTGTCCTCGAACACGCCGGTGTTCAGCCCCGGTTTGCCGCGTGCGTTTTACGGCGGCGTGGAGTTTAAGTGGTAGGATCGTCCGACCATGCACCGACTCCTGTTCTTCGCTTTCGCCTTCGCCGCCTTCGCCGCCCTTCCGCCGGGCCGAGCCGCGCCGGCGGCCGAGAAAAAAGCGCACGCCCACGGCGGCATGGGCGGCGACCGGACGGCGCAGGCCGAGTTGGGCGCGCAGGCCGCGTTCGATGCCCAGGGCGGGCTCTGGGCCGCGCACAAGGTGAGCGGACACATCGCGGTGAGCCGCTCCGACGACCGTGGACGATCGTGGTTGAATCCGGTGCTGGTCACCGCTGCGCCCGAGCCGACGGACACCGGCGGCGATGCGCGCCCGAAGATCGCGCTGGGGCCAGCGGGCGAGATCTACCTCACTTGGACCCGTCCCCTCGCGAAACCCTACACGGGCGAGATCAAGTTCACGCGCTCGCTGGATGGCGGCCGGACGTTCTCGACGCCAGCGATCGTGCATCGGGACCGTCAGGAAATCACGCACCGCTTCGACTCGATCGTGGTCAACGGGAAGGGCCAGGTGATCGTCGCGTGGATCGACAAGCGCGACCTGGTCGCCGCCGCCGCCGCCAAGGCGCCGGCCTATCGCGGCGCGGCGGTATACTTCGCGGTGTCGGACGATCGCGGCGCGACGTTTCGCGGTGACTACAAGCTCGCGGACCACAGTTGCGAGTGCTGCCGCATCGCCCTCGTGCGACATGACGATGGCAGCGTGACGGCGATGTGGCGGCATATTTTCGAACCCAACATTCGTGACCACGCCGTAGCGCAGCTTTTCCCGGACGGCCGGGCCGGGCCGATGCGGCGGGTTTCGTTTGAAAACTGGCGGATCGACGCCTGTCCGCATCACGGCCCCAGTCTGGTCGAGGACGCGCAGCACCGGCTGCACGCCGTTTGGTTCAGCGCGGCGCCGCAGCAGCAGGGCATGCACTACGCGCGGCTGCGCGACGGCGGCACCGAGGCGCACCGGCGAGTGGGCGGCGAGGCCGCGGCGCACGCCGACC